>JBDTJR010000185.1:0-8324 GCA_039935735.1 Chthoniobacterales bacterium
GCTGCCGCGTGCGACGAAGGGTAATTTTTCCGCATGACAGATGCGCACGATCTCGATGACCTCCTCGGAGGTTTCGGGAACCACGATGGCGACCGGACGCGCGCGGAATGCGGTGAGGCCGTCGCTCTCGTAGGCACCGAGTTGTTCCGGACGCGTAAGCAGCCGCTCGGGCGGGAGCAGTTTCGCGAGGCGGTTAATGGCAGCTAGAGACATGGAGGGCGATTAAAACAGTCTATGCGTTGCGGTGCAAGATTTCGGGAGAGGGAAGAAATCGATAATGGGTCAAGCCGGAGGTTGACCCTCCATTACTCAAATTAAAACTGCGCGATTTTTTCATGATTATTTAATGGAGGGACATCCTCTGGCATGTCCCACTTTAGATTCAGTGATTGCCGCGTGCCTTTGCCTCGCGGCGGCGGCTGTGGAGAATCCACTCGGTGTAGCCGTTTGGTTGGGCGCTGCCTTTGAACACGAGATCCTTTGCGGCCTGGAAGGCGATGCTTTCATCGAAGTTCGGGGCCATGGGGCGGTAGTTTGCATCGCTGGCATTCTGGCGATCCACGATTGCGGCCATGCGCTTCAGGGTTTCTTCCACCTGCTCGGCGGTGCAGATGCCGTGGCGCAGCCAGTTTGCAATGTGCTGACTGGAGATGCGCAAGGTGGCGCGATCTTCCATAAGGCCGACGTCATTGATATCCGGCACCTTCGAGCAACCGATGCCCTGGTCGATCCAGCGCACGACGTAGCCGAGGATGCTCTGCGAATTGTTGTCGAGTTCCTGCTGGATGTCGGCGGGCGAGACTTTGGTGTCGTTGAGTAAGGGAATAGTGAGAATGGAATCCACGCTCGCACGTTTGCGGGTGGCGAGTTCCCCCTGGCGCTTTGCGACATTTACGCGGTGGTAATGAATCGCGTGCAGCGTCGCGGCGGTCGGCGATGGAATCCATGCAGTATTCGCCCCGGCCTGCGGGTGGCCGATCTTCGCGGTCATCATTTCCGCCATGCGCTCGGGGATCGCCCACATGCCCTTGCCGATCTGGGCGCGGCCACGGAAACCGACGTTCAGGCCGATGTCCACGTTTGAATCTTCGTAAGCAAGAATCCACGGCTGCTGCTTCATCGCATTTTTGCGAACGACTGGGCCTGCTTCCATGCTGGTGTGAATTTCATCGCCCGTGCGGTCGAGGAATCCGGTATTGATAAAGACGATACGGTCCTTTGCGATGCGGATACATTCCTTGAGATTGATCGTGGTGCGGCGTTCCTCATCCATGATGCCGATCTTCACGGTATTGCGTTCCAGACCGAGAGCGTCCTCGATGCGGGAGAAAAGTTCGCAGGTCAGCGCGACTTCCTCCGGGCCGTGCATCTTTGGTTTTACGATATAGATGCTGCCGTGGCGGGAGTTGTGAAACTTGCCGGTGCGCTTGATGTCATGCGTCGAGATGAAGCAGGTGAACATCGCGTCCAGCATACCCTCGGGAACTTCCTGCCCGTCGCTATCCAGCACGGCATCCGTGAACATGTGATGGCCGACATTGCGGGCAAAAAGTAAACTGCGACCGGGAAGCGTGAGCTGACCGCCTTCGGGTTTTGTATAGACGCGATCTGGGTTCAGCGTGCGCGTGAGTGGGCGTCCGCCTTTTTCAAAAGTCTCGGTGAGACTGCCGAGAATGAGTCCCAGCCAGTTTGAATACACGGCGGCCTTATCCTCCGCGTCCACGGCGGCGACGGAATCTTCAAAGTCCTGAATCGTGGTGACAGCGGATTCAAGGACAACGTCCTTGATACCTGCGGCATCGGTCTTGCCGATGAGGTGCGTGCGGTCAAACTGGATTTCGATATGCAGGCCGTGATTTACGAGGAGGATCGACGTGGGCGATGCAGCGTCGCCCAGGTAGCCCGCGAATTTTGCGGGCTGTGCGAGCGCGGTCTGCGTGCCGTCGGTTAATTTGATCGCAAGCTTGCCGCTGACAACGAGGTAAGCGGTGGCGTCTTTGTGACTGCCTTTCGCGAGCGGAGCGGCTTCATCGAGGAAATCACGCGCAAAGGCGACGACTTTCGCGCCACGCTTCGGATTATAGGCGGCGGTTTTTTCAGCCCCGTCAGTGTCCGCTATGGCATCGGTGCCGTAAAGTGCATCGTACAGACTGCCCCATCGGGCGTTTGTGGCATTGAGCGCGTAGCGTGCGTTCATGACAGGGACGACGAGTTGCGGCCCTGCGATATACGCGATCTCATCGCAAACCTTGCTCGTGGTGATTTGAAAGTCTTCGCCCTCGGGCAGGAGGTAGCCGATTTCCTGGAGGAATTTCTTATACTCTGCGGCGTCGAAAGCCTTGTGTTCTTCATGCCATGCGTCGATCTTTGTCTGCAACGCATCGCGCTTTCCGAGAAGCTCACGATTCCGTGGCGCGAGGTCGGCGACAATCTTCTCAAAAGACGACCAGAAAACCTCCGGCGTGACGCCGGTCCCCGGCGCGGCCTTCTTCACCAGATCATCCAAAACCGCGGCTACCTGAAGCCCTCCCCGTTCAATGCGTTGTGTCTTCATAAAAATATGTCGTCAAATCGTGTTGCGATGAACCTGAAAGAAGAAGGGATGAGAGCCATTTTGTAAATAAAATAAGTCTATAGGATATTCATATTTTCAATCGAATATAAGAAGTGGGATTTTCATATAAAAAACGAACAGGAATTTTGCCTTCGGAAGAAGGGAAGTGTTCAGTTTTCAGGTGGCAGTTTTCAGTAATCATCACTGAGCACCAGTTAATCAGTTAGTAAGGCTTCCAGATGAACTGGGGGTAGTCGCCGGAGTAATATCCACCCCATTTTCCCTTGGAGTTAAATGGCACCCATTCGGCATGGCCGTCCATGAGCACGATATTAAATCCGTTTCCGTGCAGGTTATGAAGTTTGCAATACCAGCCGGGACTGCCATCTGCGGGCGCTCCGCCCAGCGCATCGCCGCAACCCTGCTGATTTAACCAATAATCATAATCATAAAAAGATACGGTCCTGGAAGGGTTGGCGATTTTTGACATCTGGGCTTTGCCGTCAAAATGCGAGCCGCCGAAATCAGGGACGCCGTCCGATCCACTTAAAAAATAACTACGGCCATAACTTCCATAAACCCCAACCCTCCGGTTGTAGTGCATTGCCCGATCGATGCAGGGACAATGAAATGTGGTATAGGAATTTATATAAGCCGGGCCGGTACTGCCGAGAAGTATGGAAGGCCAGTAGGAGTAGGGATTCATCGAGAGATTCGGAAAAATCCTGTCGTTATTGTCAGCCGACCACATTTTTGCGGCGCGTTCCAGGTTGCACAGATTATTCATGCACCTGGTGCCATCGGCTTTTGCGGACGCAGTATTGAGGTTCGCGAGTGACATGCATGCGAAGGTCGCAATAATGACAATCGTAACAAGCAGCTCCAGGAGCGAGAAGGCACGGAGTTTTTGCTTTATGGTGGAGGGGGAAATCATGGGGAGTGCTTTTTGTTATGTCCCGCGAATGAGTTCTTCGCGGGTGCCATCGCGGATCAATTTCTGCATGGCATCGTCGGGATGTTTGAGCAGGTCGCCGCAGGATTCGCGGATGGTTAAAAGGGCGGGAATTTTTGTCACGCCATCGAGGACGGTTCTTTTTTCTTTAATCGCGACGAGCAGTAATGCCACGGCGGTGGTGGAGAGTTCCTTTGTCTGCTGCGCCACGGTTGTCAGCGGGGGCTGCGTGAAGGGCGTGATCATGTCATTATCAAAACCCGTGATCGCGATATCCTCCGGCACGCGCACGCCGACCTGCGAACATGCCGATAGCGCACCGATGGCCCAACGGTCATTTGAACACACGATGACATCCGGGCGCGGCGAACGCTGAAGCAGGATCTGCATCACGCTTTTTCCCTCGTCGTAGGGCGTCAGGATCGGGGATTCCATTTCGCTGAAAATGACTTCGTGTTCGATGCCCGGAATGCCGGATTCGCGGATGGCGGCTTCAAATCCATTCACACGTTCCCGGGAGGACCAGAGGAAATCAAAGTTCGGGTGCGCGCGGATCGTATCCTCCGTGACACCGCGCTTTCCGATAAATACCAGGCGGCGATGTCCGAGACTCAGCGCATGACGCGTGATATCAAACATGCCCTGGTAAACATCCGTGCGCACCTGCGGTATTCCCTGTATCCGCGTACCGGAGAGAGCCACCATGGGGATATTTGCGGCGAGCAGGAGTTTCAGGTGTTCTTCGGATAAATGTTCCGTCGGTGCATCGAGGACGATTCCCTCGACCCTCGCCTGGAGTATGTTGTGGATCGCATTGGTGATGCCTTCGCTGGCATTATCCGCATACCAGTGGACATGAGTGGAAAGCGTATTGAAGCCCGATGCCTGAATAGCCTTCGCGGCATAGAGTTCCCGCAACTCATTCGTCTGCACTAGTCCGCCAAATTGTAAAAGCCCGATGAGATTCGTGCGTCCCTTGCGCATCATCTGGGCAGAACGATGCGGGTGATAACCCAGCTCCTTCGCCGTTTCGATAATCTTTCGTCGGGTCTCCGCACTCACTTTGCGGTGCTGGGCGGGGTTATCTCCCAGGGCAAAACCGACCGCACGAATCGATACCCCGACCTTACGGGCGATGTCTACTTGTCTTACAGAGCTCATTGTTCAATAAGGGAGAGAGATCAAGGAACGTGAAGTACTTCGATGAACTATGGCTATATCATGAGGAATTTCAACGAAAATATACGAAAATATGCGGAAATGATGAAGGGGATCGATATGGAGACGTGACGCGCTAAGTGGACTGGTAAGCTGTCAGTTTATGTCTCTGAGGTAGGGCTCGCTCACCGAGCGCGCCGCTGCTATCGCGTTGGATGAAAGAAAAGCGTGGTATTAAAACATGGCCTCTTTCCGCGGCGCGCTCGGTGAGCACGCCCTACCTCGGAGAAATCATCGATTCGCCCTTATGCCCTTGGAGCCGGCATTCCGGCGGCGGGGTCGCGGCGGAAGGCGCGGGGGCTTTTGCCGACCATTTTGCGGAAGCGGTTGGAGAAGTGGTAGGGGTTGGCATAGCCAAGCTGCTCGGCGATCTCGCCAATGGTCTCGTTGCTTTGCATGAGAATGGACTTTGCGAATTCCATCCGTTGCGTTTCCGCGTAGTGGATCGGGGAGACGCCGACTTCCTCGGTAAAACGGTGACGGAGGCTGGTCTCGGACATGTTTACCAGCTTCGCGAGTTCCTTGATGCTCCAGTTTTTCGCGGGACTTTTGCGAATGCTCTCCAGTGCGGTGAGGATGCGGGGATCGTGCGGGATGCCGTGCGCGCCGCCTTCGATGATGGGTTGCGCCAGGAGCAGGACATACTCCAGGGCGTTCATGGCCAGCACTTCGCGGTGCGGGTGAATCGCTGAGAAGCATTTCGAGAGATGACCGACGGCCTGATACATCTGTTTCCAGAGCGAGGGATTCGTGATGCGGAGCAGATGCCGCCCGCGGACTTCCTCCGGCCAGTTCAAGAGCGGCACGAGATTTGGTGGCGGGATGAAAAATGCCCAACGCAGTCCCGATAGCGGCACGGTGCTGGTGAGCTCATACGGCGTATTCGGCTCCGTGAGGAAAAAGGAGAGGGGGTCATGATCGTAATGGCCACCCTGGTTATCAAAGAGTGTATAATTTCCTGAACTACAGGAAGATAGCGCCCAGAAGGGGAAGTTCGGCTCCCTTCGAAACTCGTGCAATATGCGTTTGCTGGTTCCAGCAGTGATATACATAGAAGGATTTGCTGCCGATATTTTGCCATAATCTATATGTTTTTGGCCAGTTCAAACATGGAGTTCATTCGCATTCTCCCTTATAAAAGATAGACAGATTCTATAAACATTCCTCCAAGGCCTCTAGCCATAAGTCACCCATATCCTTATGAAAACATACATCCCCAATAATCGTAACTTTGCTTTCATGGCGATCATGATCAGTGCAATCTCCATTCTTTGTGGAAGTTTTGTGCAAGCGGCGGCGATTTATATCACCAATAATACCAATAGCACCACGGCTGGTAGCGTGGTGGGTTATACCTATAACGGGGTGACTGTTTCTGCGGGAATTACTGGCTTTACAACGATCGCGGGATTGAATGGGCCGTATGCTATCACCTCAGATGGAACAAATCTTTATACCGGTAGTCTACAAGGCGCCGGAACGGGATCGACGATCAATAAATACACCCTTGCGGGCGCGAATGTAAGCGTTCCTCTAATATCCGCACCAGGCCCAACACGGGGATTGGCGACTTACAATGGGTTTTTATACCAAGCGGGTACCACAAGCAGTGTGATCACCAAGTATTCTACGTCCAGCGGAAGCGGCACATCTTTCATTACGGGTCTGACTCCCAATATTGCCCATAATATAGCAATCGATGCTGCAAATAATATCGTATACGTTTCTTCGTATGATTCTCAGTTAAACGGGGGCGGACAAGTGGGCTCCTATAATTTAACGACGGGAGCAGTAATTACTGCCAACCTCATATCAGGGGTCGGATTGGGCGGCGCCTTCGGTCTGGCTCTGGATGGCGCAGGCGATCTGTTTATCTCTGGGGCGAATACGAATGTCGTTTCTAAATATGTCATCGCTACGAACGATCTTACGACTGGTTTTATCAATATAGGTAGCGGCGGGGTGCAGGGTATCGCAATTGACGGAACGGATCTGTATGTGGTGCAAAATACGGCTGGGAAAATCGGCAAATACAGTACGATAAATGCAAGTGGTACAAGTAGTTTTATCTCAGGGTTAACTGCGCCTGAGGCGATTGTCGTAATCCCTGAACCATCCAGTGTGGCGCTAATGTGCATCGGCGGTGCGGCATTCGTAGTTTGGACAACACGCAGGCGCTTCCGTAAAATCGCCTAAGTATGGTGCGAACATCCGGGACTGCGACTGCGCTGGAGAGTCTGAATCTCCATTCGCGCGGGCATTTGCTGGATGTTTCGGAAAACGCCTTTGGCACGCTTGAGGATTCCTCCGCGCTGCTCGGAGATGTCGCTGCACTGCGCGAACGTATGCAGGAGGACGGCTATCTTTTTATCCGGGGGTATCACAACCGCGATGAGGTCATCAAGGCGCGCAAGGTGCTCACCGACCGGTTGGCGGAAGACGGTTTCCTGGATTCTTCGGAGCCGTCGCTGGAAGCCGTCATTGCGCCAAAGCTGAAGATCATGAACAGCAAGAGCGCGTTCCGCCCTCCCACGGAGGATGAGGACGGCAAGCCGGTCTCGATCAAAGCCTACAACGCGGATGATCTCACGAAGAGCAACGCGCCGCTGCGCGATCTTTTCTACGGAGAACGGCAGCTTGGTTTTTTTGAGAAATTTCTCGGAGGCGCGATCCGGCATTACAACTATATCTGGTTTCGCGTCGTCAGTCCCGGCATGGGGACCGCGCCGCATTGCGACTGGGTTTACATGAGCCGCGGCACGTCGAATCTTTTCACGTCGTGGATTCCAATCGGCGACACGCCAATGAGTGTCGGCGGGCTGATGATCCTGGAAAACTCGCACCGCAAGGCCGAGAAAATCGCGAACTACCTCAACCGCGATGTGGATACGTATTGCACAAATCGAGGGAACGCAAAAGCCATCGAGAGTGGCGAAAAAATGTATGAGTGGGACGGATTGCTTTCAAAAAATCCCGTCACTCTGCGTGAAAAACTCGGCGGCCGCTGGCTGACTGCGGATTTCGAAGCGGGCGATATCCTCATCTTCACCATGCGGACGGTGCATGCCAGTCTGGACAATAATTCAAACCGCATCCGCCTCTCCGGCGATTCGCGGTATCAGCTCGCCTCCGAGCCTGCGGACGAACGCTACATCGTGGAAAACCCCGTGCCGTTCGATCTGCAATTCAAGCGCGGCCGGGTGTGCTGAGGGAGGGGGGAGTCTTTACTTCCTCTTTGCTTGGCTAGGGCTCATCTCCCGGGAATGCAGCTTGATAGAGAGTATGCTGCCTGCTACGTTTTAACTGAGATGAGCACTGCGGAGTTAATCGAAAAAATCCAGGCTCTTGCTCCAGAACAGCGGAAGCAAGTGGAAGATTTTGTACAGACACTTGTTGGCGAAAAGGGCTCACAATCTGCAAAGTATGCTACTTCTGAAGAAGCGCGTATCGCCAGCGATCGGATTTTCGAGGAGAATGCGCCGCTTTTTAAGAAATTAGCCGAATAGCGGAATGCGGGAACCAAAGTTCATTGGACGGGAAGTTCTGGATGAACTGCATCGAAAATCCATTTTTGCATTTTGGCGGTACAATGGGCCTGCG
>JBDTJR010000186.1:0-6743 GCA_039935735.1 Chthoniobacterales bacterium
GATTCGAATTTGACCCCTTGTTTGAAGATTCACGATATTTTGGCGACATTGCAGAGATTTGCAATAAAGTTAATATAAAGACGATTGCAGAGATGGAAAAAACCCTTCCTAAATACAACCAGTATAAGGATTATCTTAAGCAACTAATGAATCGGACTAAGAATGAGGCTCCAGCTGAGGCAACGTGGGTAGTTAACAGCGCATTTTTGGTGCAACTTATCCTTCTTAAATCACTTAGTGATAAAATTTCTGCTTCATTCTTAGATAATCTAGGATGGAGTCTAGACACTGCTGAGAAGGTCATGAAAGTTGCTAAAGCATGATCGTTATTTATGAAAAAAGGGGTCAGGTGGAGAATCTTGAATTTTTGAGACGTCGGATAATGTGCGATACATTGGACGCGCTTTTCATTTGTAAGTGTTGAGATAGCCATTGAAGAGATACTGTCGTTTGTTCGTGGACACAGGTGGCTAGTTTTGCTTTTTTGATATTGTTGGGTGGCAATTTAAGTAAATCCTTCAAACTCATACGAGACTTCTTTAAATAGCGCGCGATGATGTCTTCCGCTTTATGCACATGATAATCATGCGAGAGCTTGGCTGCTTCATGATTTTCGTGCTTACGAATACCTTTTCCTCCTTGATCCACCAGTGCCAGCATTTTTTCTCGAAATATCTGACTACCGAAGTACCATCCCCGCTGCAGGGTGGATTGCAGACTTTGCCCTTCCGGCATCTCTTCGCCCGCAGCTTTCCCTTCTTCTTTAACGCGTTCTTCCAATCTTTCCAGAAATTCCCTCCTGCCATGAGCAGTATCCTTTAATCCAAAAAGCCCCATTCCCATCTCGGCCTCAAACCATGCAGGGCGTTTACTGGGAGGTTGGATATATCCTTCCACCAGGCTGCTCCATCGATAGTCCATTAATGTTTTTCTCTTCTTTTTATCTCGCCCGAGCACTCCCGCACGTGCGGGGTTTAGATGAACATAGTCTAACACCGTCCCCAAATATCCAAAAGGATGACTGTTCTCTTCCTGCCCACTACTTGATTCTCCGGATTCCACCAATACCGCCTTATATCGCCCTCCAAAAAGATGCCCGCTTTGCCGATGTCTTACATTCATCCGGACGGTAAAGGTAGTTTGCAGCCACTGCATGCCCCGAACAAGATTGGCCTCGGGAGTTTTCAACACCAGATGGTAATGATTATCCATCTGCACCCACGCATACACTCTCCAGCCTGTTCGCTCGCAGCTTTCCCCCAATGTCCTGATCCAGATTCTGCGATCCTCTTCATCCTCATATATCCTTTGTCTGCGCTCTCCTCGACTCATCACATGATAAGTCGCCCCTTTATACTCTATTCTCTGCTGTCTCGGCATCCCTCATCTTTTTTAAATTACCTTACTTTGTCAAGATTCTCCACCTGACCCCTTTTTCTTGTTTCGTTCTTTATTAGAGTTCTTTCTTCGGCACCCTTGCTGTGCCGGTCTGACCGGAAAGAGTTCCGGACGTATGCTCTCGCATAAAGTTAATGTTGAAATATCGAGCCGCCTTCCCCTCTGCCAAAATCAAGGGTGTGAACAAACGGCCTTCCAGTTCTGTCCGCGTGAAAATGAGGCGCGATCTATTCGCCGATATGGTTGTTCCTACTATACCAGCGACTGGATACGAGGATGTGCGAGTAAAGTATAGACTCAAATACACGGCTCCCAGAAGCGTGAAGCAAATGATCACTTGAGAACGTATTGCCATGCAGGTTTATTTTTTCGCCCAACGTAAATTAGGCTTGGTAGAGTTTATTATTAATTAGGTTGGATGATCCAGCCTAATTCGAAGTGTTACAGAGAGAAGGCCAGGAAATAGATTGAAGAGTTCTCCCTGAGGAAGCTGCTCGATGGGGCCTCGATTTCCTGAGCAGCGCTCATTTCGTAAGGCTGCAACTCTTTGCGGAAGGAGGCAATCCTACATCGGCTGGCCGATTTATTTCATTACACAATTGACCTTCAATCGACTCACCCGCGACGCGCTTCGCGTGTCTGTGCCTAGTGCCACCTTGGAGAAGCAACCTGGACCTTTTCCAGATTGGCCTAAACGGTGATCCTTAAACTTCTCTCTTTAAACATCAAAAAAGGGGTAGTCTATAATTTTCCGCCAATTCCACACCCGAAGACCAATAGGGATTATCCATAGCGAGAAGTGATGCCCTCGCCTTTTAGCAATCTGCAGTGGCTAGGTTTTTCGGTTTACCGAGGAGTGGGCTGCACACGCACAGTGGAGCAATAGGAGGCTTTCGATCCAGGCGTTTCTTCCCGGCATGCGCCACCATTCCATGTGGGTGGACGGAAGAGCCTCCAGCAGTTGCAATTCCCGATTTGCCAGAGCTTGTGCGCCTTCAAGATATTTTTCATCCCCGGTCGTTTCGAAAATGAGTAAAAGAGCTTGAATATAGGAGGCATTGGCCGAAAAGGACCATTGCTGCTCTGCATTCAATTCCGTGGTGAGTTTTTCTGACTCTTCCAGGATGGCGGAAGCGATATTCTTCGCATGTTCGAGCAGTTCGACATCTCCTGTCACCTTCGCGGCAAAGGCCACGCTGTAGGGCAGAGGATTGCCGGCCGTTAATATCCAAGGGCGTATTCCCTCGTAAAATCCGGAGCCATAGAAAACAAAGGCATCTTTCAAGACCGGCTCGTGCTTGACTGCCTCATCCTTGATCGCCTGCGAGGGAAAAGTATACCAGGTGGTTTCCGAGCGCGTACCATCGGTATTGATCCATTGAGGGGAAATACGGTCTTCCGCATGATATCCGTACCGGGCCATTCCGAGTGCAAACCGGTGCCCCATCTCCTGCAAATCCCGTGCCAGCTCCCGACCATCGGGATGCTCTTTCCACTGCTCTGCCGCGCGCAGGTAGACCTGGGCGGTGTTGCTGTCCCAATTATTACAAAAAGGCCGAGGGGGCATGTAATCTTCATCAACGTAGTCACTGCCAAACCATGCGGGCATCAAGCCTGTCTCGACATTTTGAGCGGCTTTCCATTTCCGTGCCAGCGCGGTTGCCCATTTCAGCAGATCGGCATCGCCAGTCCGCGCATGGAGATATCCCCACCAGTAAATGAGGTATGCCGCCGTGTATCCGCAGGCACAATGATGGGAATTGAACTCCATCGAATGCTTCTTTTGCGAATCGTCGAAATTGTATTCGCAAAACCGGTTGTAATCCATGGTTTCGGGACGCGTGATCAGCCCATAATAAACCGCGTGGCACATCCGCGTGAGGGCGTCGGGAGTTGTCTGCCACATGCGGTCGAGAGGAAGATCGTCACAAGGCTTAAAATACAACTCGGTGGCCCAGCTTATCAAAGCCGGCCTGGCGCTCAGCGCATCAAACTCCGCCATTTCCCCCAGATATCCCAAGCCCGAAACCGGATCGAACCCGTGCTGGCCAAATGCCTCGGCCATCGCGATCACGCAATTCCGGTAATACGGATCTCCGCTCACATCGGAAAAAAGCTCCAGAACGGGCCATGCGCGCAGATCCATGCGCAATGCCTCCATCTCCACCCCTTTCCCCGGCAGGAAGAAGTTAAAAGTGGCGTCCTTCACGCGTCTCCCCACGCAATGGAAATCCTTAAAGGGAAGTGCGCTGACTGTGACACAAAGCGCACCATTGGAATCCCCTCCAAAACGAACGGTTTGTTTTTCCAGTAAGGTGTGGATCGCCGACGATGCGGCTTCGAGATAGCGACTCATAACGATGGCTTAAATTGCGCGAATGCAGGACTTACTCTGCGTAAAGGTATAGATGCGATTTGTCAGAATTTATGAGAGATAGATTTCATAAAGATTGTGGGTTTAGATCTGATCTTTCGTGAGATCACCATACGCATTAATCGTCTTGCTGGCCATAGCCCCAAGGGTAAAAATACATACATCTTTCTGCAGTTCATAAGGGGTGATCTCCCCCCGAGATGGAGCTAAAGCCGGGTTGAGAAAAAGCCTTAATGCCTTTCCTGGCGGGCTGTTCGCGGGACTACGCTATTTAAGCCACTTGTCCTGGCTCGATCCCGAAATAAGCGACGGCGTTTTCGTAGCAGATGCCGCGGATTAGATTTTGGAGCAAATCCCAATCTGCGGGAATTTCGCCGTTATCGACATCGCGTCCGATGAGATTGCACAGGATGCGACGGAAATATTCGTGGCGGGGATAGGACAGGAAGCTGCGGGAATCCGTGAGCATTCCGACAAAACGGCTAAGTAGTCCGAGATTCGAGAGCGCATTCATCTGCCACTCCATGGCTTCCTTTTGATCAAGGAACCACCAGCCGCTGCCGAACTGAAGCTTGCCGGGAATCGTGCCGTCCTGGAAATTTCCAATCATCGTTGCGAAGACATAATTATCCGCGGGATTCAGATTATAGAGAATGGTTTTTGGAAGTTTCCCCATGGAATCCAGAGCATCCAGATAACGACCGAGCGGACGGGCCTGTGAAAAATCGCCGATGGAGTCGAAGCCCGTATCCGCGCCGAGTTGACGCATGAGGCGGCCATTGTTGTTCCGCATCGCGCCGAGGTGAAGCTGCTTCGTCCAGTTACGGCTGAAGTCCAACTCACCGAAGAAAATCATGAGATAAGCCGCGAACTGCTCATGCTCTTCCACCGAAGCGGATTTTCCAGCACGGGCGGCGTCAAAAATTCTCTGTGCTTCGGCTTTGCTGCAAGGCGTGTCGTAACATTTTTCCATGCCATGATCGGAAAGACAGCCACCGATTTCGTGGAACGTTTTGTGTCGAGCATCGAGCGCCTCGAGGAATTTTTCAAAGCTTGCGCAGGCAACGCCGGAAACGGATTCAAGTTTTTGAACCCATGCATTGAAGGAGTCGGGAGTATTGACGGTGAGCGCCTTGTCGGGTCGAAAAGTCGGATATACGCGGGTCTTAAGTTTTCCTTCCTCGCGGATTTTCCGGTGATGCACGAGGTCATCCGCGGGATCATCCGTTGTGCAAACCACGGTCACCTTGCTTTTATGCAACAGACCCTGCGTGGTAAACTCCGGCGTGGTGAGAAGCGCATTCGCCTCGTCCCAGATTTCCTTCGCTGTGGATTCGTTAAGAATCTTTTTAATGCCGAAATAATTTCGCAACTCCAGATGCGTCCAGTGGTAGAGCGGATTACGAACGGTCTGCGGTACGGTGCGCGCAAAGGCGAGAAACTTGTCGTAGTCCGAAGCATCCCCAGTGCAGAATTTTTCAGAAATGCCATTCGTGCGCATGGCTCGCCATTTGTAATGGTCGCCACCGAGCCAGATTTCGGCAAGATTCCGAAACTGGTGGTTCGATGCGATCTGATCCGGCGGAAGATGGCAGTGATAATCAAAGATCGGGAGCTGCTCCGCCACTTCGTGGTAAAGCCTGCGCCCAGTCTGAGTCTGCAGCAGGAAATCTTCGCCGAGAAATTCTGCGCTCATCGTCTTATCCCGCGTTTAGCAAGCTGAGGTGTTTCTCGAAATGCGCCGAAACAAGCTGACGGTGCACGTCGGCATTATTTTCCAGCGTTTCCATGATTGCGGAATGGAAGAGCGTGCCATCGGGACGTCTGCCCACCGTGAGAACGGAACCAAAGGTGACGTGCAGGAGCTGACGGCCAGCGCGTTCATCGAGATAAAGGCGCTCTGCATCGTGAATCGGCGCGCGTTCCAGATCGATGACTTCCTCGTCGGTTGTCGAGATATGGTAGCTGGCGCGATCCTTCGAAAAACGAGAATGCGAAAAAGCAACGATCTCGCGGAAGAGCTCCTTGTCGCTGCGGAATACTGCACGAAGCGCTTCGAGGTAGCTTGTTCCCGCCGTTTTGACGTGAAGCAAATCGCCACAAACACGACCGATGATCGGGTAAGCGCTGAACTTGTCCGATCCGCTATGAATACTGATCTTGTACGGCCCGCAATGCTTCGCGATGGCGACATGCACGTTAAGCTGCTTTTCAAACTCCTTAAGGTCGCCACGGTAGTCGATTCCTTTTTCGAAATCTCCCACGAAGCGAGGAGCGAGACTTACCACCTTCACACCACGGCGTTTCAGCTCGTTAGCGAAAAAGAAATGCTCGAGCGGCGTGGTTGCAAAGTCTGTTTCATCCACGGAGATTTCGATTTCTCCCTGTGGGTCGCGATGAATAATCTCCGCAGCCATATTTGCACTGTGTGCGATGGCACGGCCATACTTCACTGCAGCACGAATCAAGGATTCCTCATTAAACTCCAATGCGGTGTGTCCGAGATCGAACTTCTTCCCGAGATAATCGGTGCGTTGAAAAATATTTTCACGTTCGAGTTGTGCGGCAAGCGTCTGAAGCTTTGCGACATCCATGGCATCCGCGCCGTTATTGACATACGAGGAAGGATCGATCGTGAAGAAAGTGAAACCCGCTGCCGCCGTGACCTGCACGTCTTCCGGAGTCTTCAAGTGGTCGGCATCCGCGCCCCACACTTCTGTATACTTTTCAAATTCGAGCGCAGATTGCGCAGCGCGCATGACTTCGACTGCGGTGCGGTTTGTGCGCGCCATCTCACGAATGGATTGCTGCGCGAAGATGGGAGCGAAATCGAATTTCCGGGTGGCATCAATGTGCCCCGGTGTGGCGATGCCAAGGCGATCGCCGAATCCGAATGATTTTTTAAGACCTAAAGGTGATGGTTTTTGCACGGTATATCAGAAATGAGCGCTCAGTATTCCTCATCTCCGCG
>JBDTJR010000187.1:0-5655 GCA_039935735.1 Chthoniobacterales bacterium
GACTGCCACTCCGATTCCGCGTACACTTTCGCTGACGCTTTATGGCGATCTCGATGTCAGCGTGCTCGATGAATTACCCGCAGGCCGCGGCGCGATTGTCACCGCCGCGCGGAATTCCGAAAAGCTCCCCGAGATCATCGACTTTATTCGCAAGCAACTCGATGCCGGGCGTCAGGCCTACATCGTTTACCCGCTCGTCGAGGAATCCGAAAAAATCGCCGTAAAATCCGCGACCGAGGAATTCGAGCGCTGGCGTCCGCTTCTCGCTCCCTATGGCTGCGAATTACTCCACGGTCGCATCGCCCCGGAGGAAAAAGACGCCATCATGCATCGCTTTCGAAATCGCGAAACGCAGGTGCTTGTCGCGACGACCGTCATTGAAGTAGGCGTCGATGTGCCAAATGCGAATATCATGCTCATCGAAAACGCCGAGCGTTTCGGCCTCGCGCAGATCCACCAGCTTCGCGGACGAATCGGGCGAGGGGAGTTTAAAAGTTACTGCATTCTTCTCAGTGATGCGAAAGAGGAACCCGTTATTGAAAAACTCACCATCCTGGAAAAAACGATTGATGGCTTCGAAATCGCCGAGGCAGATCTTCGCATGCGTGGCCCGGGAGACATGCTCGGAACAGCCCAAAGCGGCCTCCCGCAACTCAAGCTCGGAGACTTTTTCCGCGATGCCGAAATCATGACTCAGGCCCGTGGCGCAGCTCTAAAGATTCTGGAACTCGATCCGACCCTTCAAAAATCGGAACATGCCGCTTTGCAGGAGCGTCTGGAAACGCTTCGGCATCAGGCCTCTCTGCATGGAGAATAGCAGGTCATTCTTTTCGGTATTTTAATCTACTTCCCCTTGATTAAGTGTTCGTTTTGCGATTAAGTGAGTCATTATGTCTCAAGATGCTACCATTCTTATCGTCGATGACGAAAAGAATACCCGGGAAGGGTTGCGAGACGCATTTCAGGACGAGTTCGATGTCTACATCGCGGCGGATATTGAGGGCGCAATGGCGTCCATGGAATCGGTGCCGCCCGATATTTTGATTACCGATCTTCGCCTCGGCGGAGAGGATGGCATGACACTTATCGAACGCGCACTCCAGAGGCCAAAGCCTCCTATCAGTATCATGATGACCGCTTACGGTTCGGTGGATACTGCTGTCACCGCCATGAAGCGCGGAGCCTATGATTTTGTCACCAAGCCGGTAAATCTCGACCGTTTGGAAATGCTGATCCGTCGCGCACTCCGCGAACGAAGCGTGGAGCGGGAAAACATCGAGCTCAAGCAGCAGGTTGACGAAAAATTTGGCTTCAAAAATTTTATCGGCGAGTCTGCCGCGATGTTGAAGGTTTTTGAAACCATTCAGCAAGTGGCTCCTTCGCGGGCGACTGTCCTGATCCAGGGCGAAAGCGGTACGGGCAAGGAACTCGCCGCGCACGCGCTTCATAATCTAAGTCCGAGGGCAAAAGCCCGATTTGTCGCCGTGCATTGTGCCGCATTGCCGGGGCCATTGCTCGAAAGTGAGCTTTTCGGCTATGAAAAAGGCGCTTTTACCGGGGCCACGGAACGCCGGAGCGGACGTTTCGAGCAAGCGGACGGCGGCACGCTTTTTCTCGATGAAATCGGGGAAATCGATCCCACTACTCAGGTAAAAATTCTCCGTGTCCTCGGGGAGCGGGAGTTTGAACGTCTGGGAAGCGGCAAAACAATCAAAACCGATGTCCGCATCGTCGCCGCTACCAATAAGGATCTCTCCCAGCTCGTGGCCGAGGGGAAATTCCGCGAAGACCTCTTTTTCCGTCTGAATGTCGTCCAGCTCCGCATGCCTCCCTTACGCGAACGCAAAGAAGATGTTCCCCTCCTGACAAGGACGTTTTTAAAAGATTCCGCAGAGGAAAATGGCAAACCCTTCCGCGAGCTTAGTCCGGAGGCCATGAGCAGCTTTTTAAACTATGACTGGCCGGGAAATGTCCGCGAATTGAAAACAGCCGTCGAGCATGGGGTGGTCATGGCCACAGGAACTAAGATCGGCGTGCGCGACCTTCCCTTGGTTATGCGCGACAGGACTATAGAGTCTGTCGGCGGCCGGAATTCTTCTTCCTCCTCGGATGCTTTGAATTTGCAACAAACGGAACTCACCCTTATCATGCGGGCCTTGGAAGAGAGCCATGGTAATCGCACTGAAGCCGCTAATCGTCTTGGCATTAGCCGAAGGACTCTCCACCGGCGTTTGAAGGAACTTCACATCAAGAAAAACTAATCCCCATGGCTAGCGAAAATTCCATTCAGAACTTCATTCACAATCTCGAGCAAGGCTCGATGCAAAATATCATCAAAGCCGCGGTGATCGGCGGATTGATTGTTATTCTATTTATTCTCTATTTTGGCTATCATTTCTGCGGTTTTGCAAACGAGCACGCCATGGATCAGGCGCAAATCGCGCGGTCTCTTGCCTCAGGCCAGGGTTTTTCGACAAAAATCATTCGCCCCTTGGCGCTTTGGAAATTATACGATGCGGAAAAACCCATACCCACGG
Source organism: Chthoniobacterales bacterium (assembly GCA_039935735.1). GTDB lineage: Bacteria > Verrucomicrobiota > Verrucomicrobiia > Chthoniobacterales > JBDTJR01 > JBDTJR01. Next base: position 2,538 of record JBDTJR010000187.1, read on the forward strand.
AAAAATTCCCGGATTTTTATAATGCGCCTTTAAATCCCATCGTAAATGCACTGCCGCTTTTGCTCATTAAAAGTAAATGGAATAAACCATATCCAAGAGACGGTACCTATATTGGAGACCGGGTTATCGCGGTGGTTTCCATTTTATTTTTTCTCGCTTCTGTAGGAGTCGGATTTTTTATCGCAAGGCACCTCTTTGATAGCGAACTTGCGCTATTAGGCTGTGCCTGCGTTCTGGTCACGGATTTGCTATGGGAGTTTTCGCTTTCGGGATTGCCTCAGATGCTGATGCTCTTTTTTTTCGTGCTGACCTGTTGGTTTATTATTTGTGCGCAGCAGGCCGCTACCGAAGAAAAAGCACCTACACTTTTTCTCAATCTCGTAATGGCCGCGCTGACACTCGGGCTTCTGACACTGGCTCACGGACTCGGTTTCTGGCTTTTCTTAGGCTATATTATTTTCGCGGGTATTTATTTTCGTCCGCGTAGTTTAGCTGTCGGTTTGAGCATCCTTGTATATTTGCTGACCATATCTCCATGGTTGATCTATAACTATAAGGTCTGCGGAAACCCTCTTGGTATTGGTTGTTATGTCGGCCTTTCATTTGGAAAAGAAGAGCTCCTAATGCGCTCTCTTAGTCCTCACGTGAATGACTGGATGATGAGCATCAGAGCAAAAATCCGTATGGGTTTTTTAGGCCAGTTTGGAAATCTTTTCGGCAATCTGGGACTGAATTTTGCGGCGCTCGGATTTTTCTTTGCGCTCCTTCACCCATTTAAACGCACAGAAACTGCGCAATTTCGCTGGTGTGTTCTCCTCATGTGGTTCTTCGCTATCATTGGAATGACGGTTTTTGGTTCGGATTCAAGTAAAGTGCTGGAATCCGATCAACTCAATGTTCTGTTTATTCCGATCATGGTCTTTTACGGCCTGGCTTTCATTCTTGTACTTTGGCATCGCCTGGAAATTTCCGGCTCTCTTTATCGGCTGATATTTCTTATTTTTATTCCGGTATTGTGTGCCGGGCCCATGCTGCTTCGTCTGGTTGGAGGTCAACAGAGCACGGTGAGCTGGCCGCCCTATTACCCTCCTCTTATCTCCATTCTGTCTCAATGGACGAGCCCTGAGGAAATTATCGCTTCAGATGTTCCGTGGGCTGTGGCGTGGTATGCTCAGCGAAAAAGTCTGCTTCTTCCGGATACCGTTAAGTCGTTTAACGAAATTAATGACTATCGGCTTCTTGGTGGGCCTATTATCGGTATTTATATGACGCCTGTTTCGGGTGATCGTCGCTTTATTTCGGAGATCATGAAAGGTCCTTACAAGGAATGGGGGCCGTTTATTACGCACAGTCTCAACTTTAAGGGTCTTCCTTTCCGCGCAGCAGCCCCCATGATGGATAACGAAGTCATTTTCTATGCGGATAGAGAGCGCTGGAAAAAGGACTCTGAATAATCTTAAAATTTGTAACGGCATGGCAGCAAAAGCATCTTCCACAACAGACGAGACCACTCCGACATTCGAGCACGCCATGGAGCGGCTGGAGAATATCGTTCAGGAGATGGAGGCCGATCAGCTTCCTTTGGAAAAACTCATCGCCCGCTTTGAGGAAGGCGTGAAGCTCGTCGGTCTGTGCAGCGAGCGTTTGACTGCCGCCGAGCAACGGATTCGGATCATTGCGCGGAATGCCGAAGGTAAATTAAAACTGGAGCCCTTTGAGGAAAACGAAGACTCCGCAAACGGATAATCATGGCCGATAAACCCAAAAATAAAACCCATCAGTTTTTATCGAGCATCGATTCTCCGGCGGATCTTAAGAAGCTTGACGAAAAAGACCTTCCGCAACTTGCCGAGGAAGTTCGCGAGGAATTGATCCATACCCTTTCGAGGACGGGTGGCCATTTGGGACCAAATCTCGGAGTCGTCGAACTTACGATTGCGCTTCACCGCATTTTTGACTCGCCCGACGACAAATTTATTTTTGATGTGAGTCATCAGGGCTACGTGCACAAGCTTTTCACCGGTCGCCGCGAGCAGATCGGAACGATACGCCAGCATGAAGGACTGAATGGATTTTTACTCCGCACGGAAAGTGAACACGATTGTTACGGGGCCGGCCATGCGGGAACCGCGCTTTCCGCCGGTCTTGGGATGGCAGCCGGGCGCGATGCCAAAGGTGGCGACGAGCATGTGGTCGTTGTCGCGGGCGATGCCGCATTTACCTGCGGGGTAAGTTACGAAGCGTTGAATAACGTCGCGCAAACCACGAAGCGTTTCATCGTGGTTTTAAATGATAACGAGTGGTCGATTGCGAAAAATGTCGGCGCTATCGCGAAGTATCTCAATCACATCGTTACCAGCCCCACTTACGCGCACCTTCACGAGAAGGCGTCAAAATTTCTCAAATCCATCGGTGGTCACGCTGCCTGGGAATTCGCGCACAAGGCGGAAGCAGGGCTGAAACAAATGATCGTTCCAAGTGTGCTCTTTGAAGACCTTGGATTGCGTTACTACGGCCCTATCGACGGCCACGATATTCCTCTGCTTCTCAGGACTTTTGAATTTTTGAAAACACAGACCGAACCGGTCATTCTTCATATCCTTACGCAAAAAGGAAAAGGCTACGCTCCTGCTCTCGAGCGTCCGGATAAATTTCACGGTCTCGGAAAATTCGCCATGGAAACCGGTGAAACCGGTGCTTCGCCCTCGCCGACGTATTCCGAGATCATCGGCACGAAACTCGCCGACTTTGCCGATCATAATAACAAGATCATAGCCATTACTGCGGCGATGCCGACGGGCACCGGCCTCGTGCATTTTGCCGCGCGCCATCCCGAGCGTTTTTACGATGTCGGTATCGCCGAGGAACACGCCGCTCTTTTTGCCGCGGGTCTCGCGACGCAGGGCATGAAGCCTTTTCTCACGATCTACTCCACCTTCATGCAGCGCGCGTATGACATGATCGTGCATGACATCGCGTTGCAAAACCTCAATGTCGCGCTCTGCATGGATCGCGCTGGTCTGTCCGGTGATGACGGTCCGACGCATCACGGCTTATTTGATATCGCCTATCTGCGCACCGTTCCGAATATCATCCACATGCAGCCGAAGGATGAAGA
>JBDTJR010000188.1:0-4406 GCA_039935735.1 Chthoniobacterales bacterium
GAAGAAAGCGCCATCTACTCCATCTCAAGTAGAATCGCCTCGTTAGCCTGCTTTTCTTTGTAACCCGCTTTGTAACCCGGCGGTGATTAAATGGGGATATGTGAGAGCACTTGGGAAACATCCCCTCTACACCCAACACTCTGATATCGTACATTTTGAGCGCGTCAGATAACGCGAAAAAAGTTACCTTCTAGCGGTATAAAGGAGCAGCCCCACCACTGGCTAACCGCCCAGACTTTATGACCTCGCATGAGGTCTTAAAACGGCAGACTAAAATAATTATGTAGAATATTTACAACAATTAAAGCAAACAAAGACCTACGCCCAGACAGGAGCATACAGCTACCGTTTTGATCTTTTGTAACGACTTATACCGCCTTTTTTCTCAGCATCCGGCGAGTCTTGAAGCAAGCAAATGCCATACCGCCGATACAGAGCAATGCCACACTGGAAGGCTCTGGAATCACAACAAGACCGAAATCCAGTTGAGCAAGTCCGCTGATAAAAGTTGTGCTTCCTACTGTTCCATCGGATAGCAAAAACTTTCCTACGGATTTTGTCCCGGAATTGGCCACGTACAAATATCCGTCGAACACAGACATACCATAAGGATCATTCAACCCTCCCCTGAAGAGCGTGCCTGCAGTAATCGTACCGCCCGTAGAGGGAAATACGGTGATTACGTCGGTATTGCCCACGCCCCCATCGGTCGCAACATAGATATTTCCCGCGGGATCAGTCGTGATGCCGGAAACTTTCGTCAGACCTGAAATAAACCCTCCAGTATAAACGCCTGTAGCGATATTGAGTCGTCCCACATTCGCCGCACCGGTCACTGCATTGGCACGATCTAGGACATAGAGAAAAGTACCCGTAGGATCAAGCGCGAGTCCATCTGCGGAACTTGCTCCTAATCCCATCACTACATTTACCCCTGTCCCCGGCGTTGGGGAACTGTTGTATTTTGTAACCACCCCTGTAGCATAATAAGCCACATAAATATTCGTCGAGGTTACCGCCGCTTGAAAAGCGGTATTTGAACCACCTCCATTAATAAGAGGATTGCCGATTTGAGTCCCCCCTGACGTATACTCTCGAACTGCCTGATGACTGAAATCCGCGACGTATACATTTCCAGCGGCATCCAATGAAAGTCCATACGTATTAGTGCTCAATCCGCCAGTTGCTCCCGAAGCCAGTGTGCCTGTCGGAGTGCTACCACCACTGAGGCCAAAGATCAAAACGCTTCCATTAGTAGCCCCATTTTGGGAGACATAGATCTGCGCACTGACGGTTCCTGCTGCGAGGAATAAACCAATAACTGCCATGCATAAACTCAGGATATATTTTTCAGTTGATATTTTCATAGGGGTGTAGAAATGCTGTGTGCGTAAAACTATTCTAAACTCCCTAGAAACTCCATGGATCAAATGGCAAAATAGTTGTATATTCTGGCAGTCACTAAAAACATCACTTTATATGCATATCGTTGGCGGAAAGGCTGATAGGGATAAAAATCACCACTTTAAGCGTGGTAATGACATTCCATTTTGGGTAATAGCTACCGTTCGTGCTGGAACTTATGCCATCGAGGACATCGATGGGCAGCGAGGCGTTTTGGATTCCACCTGTTTTTGTTTGATCCCTCCTCATGAACCTTACGTGACGTACGGCATGAAAACCGCACTTCCCGGTATAGTCTTTGTCTATTTCACACCTACCCCAGCTATGTATTCCCTTATGGACTGGCCCCAGGAAATGAAATGCCTGCGTGTCTTGCGCATTCCCGATCTTTTGCTCCGAAAACAAATTTATCGAGCGATACATAATGTCATCGAAATAATCACGAGTCACCACCTGGAACGTGAAGCATTGGCAATGAATGCGCTTGAGCGTGTATTTCTACTGGCGCGCCCCGCAGTCAAGGGATTACCTCCAGGAATCCCGCAAGACTCACGCATCCTCGATGTAATTGATGCCGTTCGAGAGAAACCCGAGCAGGCATGGACGATTAAAACATTGGCTAAAATCGCCAATATGTCCGAAACAAATTTACGACATCGTTTCGCCCGTGAGACCGGCGTGTCGCTGATTCATTATGCGGACATTCAGCGCATGGATCGCGCCAAGGCATTACTCCTGCATAGTAATGATCCTATTAGCCAAATCGCCGAACGACTTGGTTATTCCGATATCTATCATTTTTCAAAACGCTTTCGCGAAGTCGTAGGCCGAAGTCCGCGTGCGTTTCGTCACGACCCAGCAGAAGAATTTCGCAAATACTCAGGCGGAGGACTCCGAAGTCAGGAGACCTAATTTGTGAATAGCACCTGCTATCCCCTCTTAAGAACAGGCAATCCACCGACCGCACGAAAACTCGTCGGGGTATGTCCGGCCTCCTCATGGAACTGACGATGAAAGTAATAGATATCCGCATAGTTAAGCGCCTCAGCAATTTCCTTTAGACTCATCTCAGTCTCTGTGAGCAGTACCTTCGCACGGTCAATCCGTCTCTCAATAATATATCGCGCCGGGGGTTTTCCTACCAGCGCGCGAAAACGGCGATTGAATTGCGACATAGAGAGCCCTGCTGCTTTTGCCAACTTCGCAGGAACCCAGTCAAACCCTGGCTCCGATCCGATCTTGCGACACATCTCCTTGATACGTAAATCGAGCGGATTCAAGACTTCCGTCTGACTATCAACCACCATTTGCAACAGAAGACGCTTCAATAAAATATGCGCAAGCGCATCCCCCTCGTCCGAACGCGCTTCAAAAGCCGCAACAAGGTCGATCACCGTTTCCTCCATTTTATTCACATCATGCGCTAAAATCCGGGAAGGGAAAATTTCGCGAGCGCGCTTTACCGGCAGATCCAGCGTGTAGTGTAATGCAAATACATGAAGCGGATTTTCCGGGTAACGCCATGCTTCGACAGACTCTCCGGGAGTAAAATTAATGAGGGTTCCCCGCGATACTTTGGAGCTCCGGCCATTGTGAATAATTTCCCCATGGCCATCCAGCACCAGCCAGAAATCATAATCCGTAAAACGGGGGCTTTTCCACCGCCATGCCACCTCGCACCGGTAAATAGCAGGTTTGGGAGCATCGATAATTTTGAGAGTTGAAAGGAGGGATATCCAGTCCATGCGTTAAAAGTGCAATACTTTCATTCTAAAGTCCATTTTCTTCTGAGGTCAAAATCCTATATATAACATCCATTATGAATTCGACGGAAATCGCTCTTCAGCCCTGCCCGAGTAAATTAACAAATGCGCAAATAGAACAATATAAGGAAGAAGGCTTTGTAGCCTTCACGGATGTTCTTAACTCTTCTGAAGTCGAGAAGTCGAAGCGTGAGCTTGAAGGAATTGGTTATCAGCTCGTGACAGGCAGTCCAGAGGACGTCGCTTACTCACCTGCTGCAGCCAATGCCGAAAAGAATCCGCTTTCCGGTGCCAGCTATAAATTTAAACACAACCGTTGCTTTATGCAGCTTGAGCCCGGCTTCGACCCTCTGGAATTGAAAGATCCGGACAAAATCGAGCAAAGCATTCGCAAATACATGTGGACTACCGAGCAATCTGATTTTTTCAAACATCTCCTTGATCCCTCGGGCGCTATTATACGCACCGTCGAAAGCCTGATTGGCCCGAATCCTATCCACTTTCAGGATATGGCATTGATAAAACCCGCTTTTGTCGGCACTGAAAAACCGTGGCATCAGGACGATGCTTATTTTTCCATCTCGCCGCTCGATGCGGTAATCGGAGTATGGATTGCGCTGGATGATGCGGAAGTCGAAAATGGCTGTATGCATGTCCTTGCACAGGGACACAAAAATGGCGCTCTCCGTCACTTCCATGACCGGGAATGCGAAATCATGCCGGATCGTATCGATCCAGCAAAAATTGTACCAGTTCCGATTCCTTCAGGAGGAGCCATGTTTTTCTCAGGAATGATTCCTCACGAAACTCCACCAAACAAGAGCCCTCTCCGTCGCCGCGCCCTTCAGTTCCATTTCCGCGCTGCCACGAGTAAAATCGTCGACGAAGAAATCTACAATCGGATGTTTGTTGAAGCTGATGGTAGCCCTGCGTCCTGCCGCGCAGCCGTCACAAAATAATCAGCCGGTTTTAATTCATACAGAAGCTTCCGCTAAGCGAGCTTGTGCTGTAGCAGCCAGCGGCGGAATGTCTTCTGAAAGGTATTGGCCAGTGTATCTCCGGGGCTTACAAGAACTCCCCAGCCGCCTTTCTCCGGATTGATAGGCACCTCACGAGGAATCTGGTTGGAACACATCTCGCGATCCTCCTCCAATACACGGGTTGCAAACTCAACCTGCCATGCTGCTTCCGGCCCGTTAAATTTCGGCGATATCGCCAAAGACCAGAAGACGGTGCTTT
>JBDTJR010000189.1:0-25815 GCA_039935735.1 Chthoniobacterales bacterium
GAAACTCGGAGGAGAGGACCAGGCAGGCAATCCGCGGCTGCGCACTGCGATTCTGGCTGCGCGCACCCAGAATATGCCCAATGACAATATAGACCGGGCGATCCGCAGAGGGACAGGCGCTGAGGGAGTCGCCGCTCTGGAAGAAATCATTTATGAAGGGTATGCCCCCGGAGGTATTGCAATGATTCTGGAGGCGGCGACGGACAATAAAAACCGCACTGCCGCAGATATCCGCTTGCTATTTTCCAAAAATAACGGAAACCTTTCTGCATCGGGAAGCGTTTCCTATATGTTTCACCGAAAGGGGCGCGTTGCTGTGGCTTCGCAGGCTGTTTCGGAAGATCGATTGCTGGAGATCATTCTTGATACTGGAGGAGAAGAACTCATCACTGAGGATGACCATTTCATCATTCTGACTCCTCCCGACAAGCTTTACGAAATGGCCGAAGCGATTCGTGGCGCCAATGTCCCCGTGGAATCCCAGACCTTAACCTTTATACCGCAGAATTTAGTAACCCTCTCCGATCCGGAAACGGCGAGTCAAGTTCTACGACTGCACGATGCCTTTGATGATTGCGATGATGTTCTAAATGTTTACGCAAATTTTGATATTTCCGACCAAATCCTGAGCCAAATCGAACACAACTGACGAACTCGAGCATTCCTCGCAATTTTACCCACTTTTTTACAATGACTGAAAATACTGAAAATTTTTCCACCGAAAGCCCGGCGGAATCTCCCACCAAACAACCTCCAAAGCGCAGACGCGGCCCCTTCCCTCCGAGAGGAAAGCGCCCACCACGGCCACGCGCCAAGAGTGAAAACGGAACTGCCGCGCCGGAAGCTGCCGAAGATGCCGCGAAAGAGAAAGTTTCCTCTGAAGAATTGCCTGGGATTTCCGAGACTGCCCCTTCCACCGAAACCCCTCAAACGGAAAATGCGCCACGCCCGCCTGCTGAAAGAGCACCTGCGGAACCTCCGCCACCACCCGTATATTCCGAGGGAATCATTGAAGTTTCCGGTAAGGGCTTCGGCTTTCTTCGTGAGGCTAAGCGTAATTTTGCGCAATCCCTGCAGGATGTCTTCGTCACACCCGAAGTGGTGCGTAGACACAATTTGCGGGATGGCATGTATATCCGCGGGGAAACACGCCGTGGTAGTCGCGGACTTCAGCTCTATAAATTGACAGAAGTCGAAGGCGCGGAGCCGATCAGTTTTTCAAACCTTCCCATTTTCGAAGAGCTTACTACGATCAATCCCAATAAGCGGATCAAGCTCGAAACCGTTGCTGATCGCTATACCACACGCGTCATGGATCTAATGAGCCCGGTTGGCAAGGGCACACGCGGCCTCATCGTTGCTCCTCCTCGCACGGGAAAGACAACGCTTTTGCAACATATCGCCGACGCGGTGGTGAAAAACTACCCCGAAATGAAGCTTCTTATCCTTCTCGTGGACGAACGCCCCGAGGAAGTGACAGAAATTCGTCGCACAGTTCCGACTGCGGAATTGATGGCGAGCTCGAATGACAGCGACCTGAAAAGCCATACCCGCATCGCACAACTCGCCATGGAGCGTGCAAAGCGTCTCGTGGAGATGGGAAAAGATGTTTTTGTGCTCATGGATTCTCTGACACGTATCGGCCGTGCATTCAATAATGCGCAGGGCGGCGGCGGCAGGACGATGAGCGGCGGCATGGATGCACGCGCATTGGAAATTCCTCGTAAAATTTTCGCAGCGGCGCGCAATACCGAGGAAGCAGGCTCGTTGACGATCATGGCTACGGCACTCATTGATACGGGAAGCCGCATGGATGAATTGATTTTCCAGGAATTTAAGGGCACGGGAAATATGGAACTCGTCCTGGATCGCAAGATCAGCGACCAGCGCATTTACCCCGCAATGGATATTTTCCTCTCTGGCACACGACGCGAAGAGCTTCTTCTGCCCGCCGAGGATTTGCACAAGATTAACCTTATTCGTCGTGGACTCGCGGGGCACAAACCCATCGAAGCCATTGAGCGTTTGCTCTTCTTTTTGCGCAAACATCCGACGAATGCGGAAATGTTGAAAAACATTCCAGGGTAATCGTCAAATTTTCTCGCGCTGCTGCTATTGTGGGAAGCAATTCGCTTACCACAACAAATGGGTATATTTTTTCGTGTACGCAGCGGTAACACAACCGCATGTAAAAACGGCGGGCAGAACGGTTTAAAAAACTTTTGAATTTCTTCAAATATTATTGACCGCTTACGACGAAAGTGGGTAAAAGTGGAGCGTTGTGGATTAAAGTGGGTTAAAACCCCTACCTTCTATGCCTCCAGAAACCAAATCGAATACGACGATCTATTCAGGCACGTTTGAGCGCTCATTGGATGCGAAAAACCGTGTTACGGTTCCCTCGCGCTGGCTCACAGGAGAGGAAGAAGAGTTTTACAGTGTCGTGGATCCTCAGAATCAATTTCTGATGATCATGCCATCGGAAGAATTTGCGAATGTGGAGAAGAGCGTCAACGAACGCGCTGATATTGCTCCGGCAGATAAACGGCGATTTATCCGTCACTTTTACGGGACCTCTCACACCGTAAGTGCCGACAAGCAAGGACGCATCCTCCTACCTGTAGACCACTGCCAGCGGGCGGGGCTGAAAGAAAATATCGTTCTGGTTGGGAGTAAAAACCGCTTTGAGCTCTGGAGCTCTGATCGATGGACCGCCGCAAAGCCAGCGGAAACAGATTCCTACCAGAAAGTAGCCGACCTGATCGGGCTATAGCACACCGTCATGCGAAAATTTATTACAGAAACCTTCAAACACCGAACCGGGAGGAAGGAGGCCGGAGGCTGATGGCGAAAGGCGGCCGAAAGCTGTGCTTCGGATTCTCGGTAAAACGGGACTCAAACGGGAAGCCTGTCGGTCACGCCGTCCTCAAACTCAAACCTCGAAATGCCTATGAACTTCTCGGTCTTAGAAAACCTGGCTCACGCCCCTGAACTTCCCATGAAAACGGAATGCGACTATCATGTGCCCGTCCTCGGGCAGGAAGTAATGAGCTTTCTCCATCCTACTCCAGGGAAGGTATTTTTCGACGGAACACTTGGCGGCGGAGGGCATACCCGGATGCTACTGGAAGCGGGCGCACGCGTCATCGCCACCGATCAAGACTCGGAAGCGATCCACCATGCCGAGAAGAAACTTGAATCCTTTCGGGATCGCCTTTCGATTTACGAAATCAATTTTGCCGATGCGGAGCACGCGCTGGAAGCGGCGGGAGTCGATAAACTGGACGGCGCATTACTCGATATCGGCGTTTCCTCCCATCAATTCGACACGGGTGCCCGGGGGTTCTCCTTCCGCTTTGACGGTCCGCTGGACATGCGCATGAGCGATAAACTGGAAATGACAGCCGCTGACATCGTGAATACCTACAGCATTCATGACATGGCACAGGTATTTCTCGATCTGGGTGAAGAACACCGTGCGGTACAAATCGCCAGCCGCATTGCTGTGGTCAGGGCGACGCGCCCTTTGAAAACAACTTTTGATCTTCTGGCAGCGATCGAGCCCATTCTTCCTCATCACCATCATCACAGGCATCCGGCCACCAAGGTATTTCAAGCACTCCGCATTGCAGTGAATGATGAATTGAACGTGCTGACGAGAGGTCTCGAAGTATTATCCCGCCACCTCGCGCCAGGTGCGCGGATTGCGGTCATTACCTTTCACTCTCTCGAAGATCGCATCGTAAAACTTTATTTCAAGGATCGTAGCCGGGAATGGCTGGATCGTCCCGAATGGCCTGCTCCGAGACGCAATCCGGAATGCATTTTTCATCTTCTTACTTCCAAGCCTATCGAGGCGGATGAGGAGGAAATCCATGAAAACCCCCGCTGCCGCAGCGCCAAGCTGCGGGTGGCTGAACGCCGCAACACACCATGAATACATTTAACGCTAATTACAAAAATCAAACCAATCGTATCGCCGTCCGCCCCATAGCGTGCTGGCTGTTGGGTGCTCTCCTGCTCTGCACGCTGGGCCTGAGCTTTGTTTATATTAAAAATCAGCAATACGCGCTGGGAAACTTGAAGAAAAATCTTGAGATCAACATCGCCGAGACAGGGGCAAAAATCGAAGTCGCAAATGCGAGCATCAGTTCCCTCACATCGCATTCCGCGCTTCAGCACAGGGTGGACGATGGGTTTATGAAACTCATCCCGATCGAGGATTCCCGTATTGCACGTCTGGTAACTCCAGTGGTCGAACCAGTCCGCCACGATGGTGAAATTCGAACCGCAGCGAACGAAAGGCGCTTGCAGTGAGGTGGAATACAAAACATAGAATATTATGCATTGGTGTAGGAGTTACTTTTCTCTTCACGGGGTTTTCGGCACGGCTGATCTATCTCCAGGTCGGCGAGCATCAAAAATATACCAAGCTGGCTGCGGATAAAAATAGCCGCAAACAGATAATTTACGCCAAGCGAGGGACCATTTGCGACCGAAATGGCGAGCTTCTCGCGATCAATGTGCCAATTCGCATGGTCGTCGCGGATTGTTCGCTAATCAAAGACCCCGCAGCACTCGCGAAGCTTGCCGCTCCCATGCTCAAAATGGATGAGAAAGAGCTTTGTCAAAAATTTCAGGGTGGGGCGGATCGTAAATATGTCGTGATAAAACGCGGAGTGGCCGAGGAAGACGCCATGGCACTTCGTACCGCCATGCAGAAAAAGAACATGAGGGGTCTTGATTTCGATCCCTCCACACGCCGGGTTTATCCAAATGGCGCAATGCTCTGCCATGTTCTCGGTTTTCTGGATTACAATGGAAAAGGCATTCAGGGCGTGGAGTCTACATTGGAAGATTATCTTTCCGGAGAAAATGGTTATCGCCATATCGAGCATGATCGCACCGGTCGTGAAATCGCCATCTATCGCGGACAGGAACGCCCCGCTCGCGACGGGCTTTCCGCACGCCTCACGATCGACATGGGATTGCAGACCATCGTGGAAAATGAGTTGGACAGCGCCTTCAAAACTCTCAAGCCGGAACATGCGACTGCCATTATCGTTCGCCCACAGACCGGAGAAATTCTAGCGATGGCCAGCCGCCCAAATTTCGATCTTAATGAAGTCAATAAAGCTCAACCCGAGCAAATGAAAAACCGGGCCATTGTCGACATGGTTGAGCCGGGATCGACTTTCAAGATTGTGGTCACATCGGGTTCGATCAACGATGGCTTCGTCAATGACAAGACCGAGATATTTTGTGAAAACGGTAAATTCTTTTACGGCGGAAAAATCCTGAAGGATCATCACGGGTATGGATCACTTACCGTGCACGACATCCTGGTAAAATCCTCAAATATCGGAGCTGCAAAACTCGCCATGAAGATGGGCGATCAGAAATTTTATGAATATGTGCGCCGCTTTGGTTTCGGTGAAAAAACGGGCATCCTGCTTCCCGGAGAAATTCCCGGTCTGGTGCATTCTCCGCAATATTGGGACAAGCTCACAATTACCCGCATGCCGATGGGACAGGCAGTGGCTGTGACTCCGCTTCAAATTGTCATGGGTATGTCGGTGATTGCCAATGGCGGCAATCTCATGGCTCCTCAGATTGTAAAAGAGATCAGCAGTGACGACGGCGCGACCTTGATGAAGTTTGACCCAGTGACCGTGCGGCGGGTGATCAAACCGGAAACAGCGCATTACATCAATGAAGGGTTGATGGGGGTAGTCAGCCCACAGGGAACGGCACCACTCGCTACGGTAACAAACTTTTTAGTAGGGGGGAAAACGGGAACCGCGCAGAAAGTGAATCCAAAAGGCGGCTATATGGAGGGAAAATATGTTGTTTCTTTTGTGGGCTATATGCCCGCAGAGAAGCCGGAACTTACCTGCATTGTAATTATTGATAACGCCAGCGTCCCTCCGAATCTGAATTATGGAGGGCTCGTCGCCGCACCCATTTTCTCAAGAATAGCGGAAAAATCGGCACGCCACCTGGATATCCTGCCGGGAGTCAATAATCAGCAGCCCATCGCCCATTCCGGCGTGGTTCCGGAAAACGATTACGTGAAGGACGATAATTAATATCCGATGAAACTTCATAATCTCCTCAATTCCATTAAAATCGAGGGTCTTCCTCCGGAGGACAGGGAGATTACCGGCCTCTGTCTTGACTCCCGGAAAGTGTTACCAGGCAGTTTGTTTTTTGCGCTTCAGGGTTTAAAATCGGACGGTGCGACCTTCGCAAAAGAAGCAATCTCACGCGGGGCGGTTGCCGTCGTAGCGGATACAGACCTTTCGCTGGAAGTCCCCGTGCTGCGCGTAACAAACAGCCGGGAAGCAATGGCCAAAATGGCCGCTGCATTTTATGGTAACCCTTCCCAGGCATTACGCGTTTTTGGAATTACAGGCACCAATGGAAAAACCACCTCGGCTTTCATTGTAAAACATCTCTGCGATTACTCGCACATCCCTTGCGGCCTCATCGGGACGATACGCTACATGATCGGAAGCGAAACGCTTCCCGCTCCGAGGACAACGCCGGAATCCATTGAAATCCAGGAGCTCCTCGGTGCCATGCGCGATCAGGGATGCCGTGCGGTTTCCATGGAAGTATCCAGCCATGCGCTCATGCAACACCGGGTGAGCGGCATGGAGTTCGATGCTGCTGTTTTCACGAATCTCTCACAAGACCATCTGGACTACCATCAGACGATGGAGAACTACTTCGAAGCAAAAGCGGGACTTTTCGAGCAGCTTGGTCAGCAAAAAAACAAGCCGGGAAAAGCAATCATCAATGCCGATGATCGCTATGGTCAGTTCCTTATCACCCGCTATGGTGGAAGACTTCCCATTATTACTTTCGGGCAGGGCGTACTTTCTGATTTCCGAGCAGGGAATATCCGCACAACCACCACGGGAACGACCTTTCAACTCGATGCGAAACAAAAAAGCTTTCTCGTAAAGCTTCCGCTGATCGGAAGTTTTAATGTTTACAATGCGCTGGCCGCACTCGCTGCGGTGACCTCAGCTGGAGTCGATATTCATGGAGCCATTCAGGCGTTGGATAAAATTCCTCAGGTTCCCGGGCGTTTAGAACGCGTCCTTACCAGCCGGGCATTTCAGGCCTATGTCGATTATGCGCATACACCAGACGCACTGGAAAATGCGTTAAAGACACTTCGTCTATTAAACCCCCGTAGAATCATCACGGTATTTGGCTGCGGTGGAGATCGCGACCGGGGAAAACGTCCTCTCATGGGACGCGTGGCTGATCAACTTTCGGACTGGTGCGTCGTCACTTCGGATAATCCTCGCACGGAAGACCCCGAAGCAATTATCAAAGGCATCACGGAGGGCATGTCCGGCTCCAAGCATGAAATCCTGATGGACAGGAAAGAAGCGATTCGAAATGCCGTAGGCATGGCATCCCGTGGTGACATCGTTCTTGTCGCAGGCAAGGGACATGAAACCTATCAGGAATTTGCAAACGAGACGATTCCCTTCAATGACGTTGCGATCACAAGAAGCGCAATCGAAGACAAACCCATGGAGGTGATGCCATGATTCCCGCTCCCCTGACCCAGATTGCGAAATGGTGCGGAGGAAATCTTCTCTCGGGAAATGAGCGCACGCTGATCACAAGAATTTCCAAAGATACCCGCACAATTCAGTCCGGGGATCTTTATCTCGGTATCCGTGGCGAGCAATATGACGGTAATGCCTTTGTCGCGCAGGCCGCAGCGGTGGGAGCCGTGGCGGCCATTGTAGATTCGGAGACATCTACGGGTCTCCCCGATGGCTTCGGGATCATTCGCGTAAAAGATTCCATTGTCGCGCTGCAGGCACTTGCAAAGATGGTACGCGCCGAAATGAAGATTCGTGCCGTATGCATCACGGGAAGTAATGGAAAAACCAGCACGAAGGATTTTACCGCCGAAGTACTTTCATCGCGTTTTCAAACCTCAAGAACACCGGGCAATCTGAACAATCATATCGGACTTCCGCTTACCATCGTGAATACGGAACCCGGAACCGAAGCGGTGGTCTGGGAGATTGGCATGAGTCATCCTGGAGAAATCGAACCGCTTGCCAAGCTTGCGAAGCCCGACATCGCCATCATCACCAATATCGGAGTGGCGCACATTGAGTATATGGGTTCGCGCGAGGCGACCGCGAAAGAAAAGGGCAGATTACTCGAAATGCTGGAGCCAGGAGGTTTAGCAATCTTAAACGCGCAGGATAATTTTAGTGACGAACTCGCGAAACGCACACGTGCGCGCGTTCTTCGCGTCGGCATCGAAAGCGGGGAAATTCGGGCGTCCACTATACAGCAGAGCAATGATGGGAGTTCTTTCACCATTGATACGCCTTCTGGTCGCATAGAGACAAGAATCACCGTGCCCGGCCTTCACATGGTGCTCAATGGGCTTTTCGCCATTGCCACAGGTCTCGAGGCGGGCATCAGCCTTGCAGACTGTGCTGAAGCGTTGTCCCGCACCAAATTGACGGGTGGCCGCCTCGAGTGGAAAACCATCCGCGACATTCACTTTCTTGATGATAGTTACAATGCCAACCCCGACTCCATGGAGGCTGCGCTGGCCACGCTTGCGCAAATTCCCTCCAGGGGACGAAAGATCGCGGCCCTCGGGCGCATGGGGGAGTTAGGCGAGCATGCGGAAAGCGGATACCGTCGAGTCGGAAAAAAAGCAGCACAACTTGTGGACATCCTGTTAACCGTCGGCAAGGAAGCCGCAGCCATGGCGAAGACTGCGCGCTCCGAGGGGTTGAAGAATGTTGTGGAAGCTGCGGATACATCCGAAGCCTCACAGTGGCTACGTGAGTTTGTTCATGAAGGAGATGTCGTTCTCGTGAAAGGCAGTCGATCCGCAAAAATGGAACACGTCATCGGAAATTTTCAATAATGCTTTATTACCTTTATAGATTAAGTGATTGGGCCCGAATCCATGGAATCGACAGCGACTTTTTTAAGGCGCTGAATGTTTTTCAGTACATCACTTTCCGCGCGATCTCTGCGGCGATTACTTCCTTTTTGCTTTGCCTGATTTTTGGTGACACGGTCATTCGCCACCTGATCTCTTTGAAATTCGGCCAGCCGATCCGTACTAAAGAGGAGGTTCATGCGCTTTTTGAGCTTCATGGCGCGAAAAAAGGAACACCCACCATGGGAGGCATCCTATTGTTGGGAGCCGTGATTATTTCGACTCTTCTGTGGGCGCAGCTCAGCAATCCCTTTGTGTGGCTCGCGCTTTTCACAACCTGCTATCTGGGCGTACTTGGCTTTGCGGACGACTGGATGAAGGTAACAAAAAAGAACTCCAGAGGAATAAGCAGCCGATTGAAGTTTGGGTTGCAATGCGTTTTGGCAGTGGTCGTCACTATATTCTTCCTGCTGAATCACGAATTTTCTGTCAAAGCGCGGGAACTTTACATTCCGTTTCTCAAAGATCCCATCATCTTTCCCCTGACCATTGGGACATTCATTCTCGCGTTTATTTTTTATCTCCTGATCATCGTGGGAACCTCGAATGGAGTAAACCTGACTGATGGGCTTGATGGGCTTGCCATAGGCTGCACTATTTCGGTAGCCGTCTGTTATGCGTTGCTTTGTTACATCGCGGGGAACATCAAGTTCGCCACGTATCTTCAGTTGCCCTTTTACCCGTTTGCGGGAGAGATGACGGTCATCTGCATGGCGCTTGCGGGTGCGGGAGTTGGCTTTCTCTGGTGGAACTGCCATCCGGCGCGAGTCTTCATGGGCGATACAGGATCATTGGCGATCGGAGGATTGCTGGCTGTAATAGCGATCTGCTGCAAACAGGAGCTTTTGCTCGTAGTTGTCGGTGGAATCTTTGTGATCGAGACACTCTCGGTCATCTTGCAGGTAATTAGCTTTAAGACTACCGGCAAAAGAATTTTAAAAATGTCCCCGCTTCATCATCACTTTGAATTAAGCGGCTGGAAGGAAAGCACGGTCATTGTGCGTTTCTGGATCATGTCGATAATTTTCGCCCTGATGGGACTGGCAACTTTGAAACTTCGGTAACGGATGACTTATAAAGGAAAACATACGGTAGTTCTCGGGCTTGGCCGAAGTGGCGAGGCCGCTGCACTCCTTTTACAGGATAAGGGCGCTGACGTTACTGTATGCGACAGCGCATCCGAAATGACGCTATGCCAAAAAGCGGAGAGTCTTCGTGCGCGTAAAATCCGTGTATTGACAGGAAACGATGCCGATACCGATTCGACCGTTTACGATCTTGCAGTGTTGAGTCCTGGTATCGACCCCGAAACACCGCTCGTCCGTAATATTGTCAATAAAGGCATCCGTATCATCGGAGAGCTGGAACTTGCCTTTGAGGAATGCGCCTGTCCTACCGTTGCCATCACAGGAACCAATGGCAAGACGACGACGACCGAACTGACGACCCGCATGCTTCAGCAGTGCGGCCTTCGCACGATTGCCAGCGGGAATATCGGCCTGCCGTTTTCCGAAGCGGTCCGCGACAACAAGGAAATGGATGTCATGGTCATTGAGATCAGTTCGTTTCAGCTCGAAACCATCCAGACTTTCCGACCGCACGTTGCGGTGTGGACAAATTTCAGCGCCAACCACCTCGATCGTTATAGGAGCGTTGATGATTACCGGAACGCAAAACTCAGAATTTTCGAAAATCAAAAACAGGAAGATTATGCGGTGGTAAATCTTCGTGATACCCTTCCTCCCCTGCGAGCGAAAACCGTGGCGTTTAGCGCGCATCAATCGGGTGGCGATTTTGAGCTTCGGGGAACAGAGATATTTTTCCGTGATAAAAAAGTTCTTAATCAAGAGGAAACGAATCTTTCCGGTGTCCATAATGCGGAAAATCTCATGGCCGCACTCGGTGTAGGATATTCTCTCGGCATTGATTTTGAACGCATGGCCGAAGCCGTGAAGGAATATCATCCTCCCGCACATCGTTGTGAATTGGTGCGCGACCTCGAAGGCGTGCGTTACATCAATGACTCCAAGGCGACGAACCTCAATGCGATGGAAATGGCCATTCGCTCCCAGACAGGAACGCTCATCCTTATCGCCGGAGGAAAAGATAAAGGATTTGAATTCGATGGGATCGCATCCCTGATCCGTGAACGGGTGAAAGCAGCCGTGCTCATCGGAGAAATGAAGGAGCGCATCGCCCGCGACTGGAAAGAAGTGCCGACCTATTGCGAAGCCACTCTGGAAGCTGCCGTAAAAAAAGCGCAGTCGCTATCCACGGAAGGAAGCACCGTTCTTTTTTCTCCAGGCACTTCTTCCTTCGACATGTTTCAAAACTACGTCGAGCGCGGGAATCGCTTCAAGGACTGCGTCACAAATTTAACACCAACCAAACTCCAACCGCAAACCACACCATGAAACTAAAAATGCCAATGATGCCAATGTCAGGACGCCCAAAACCCGCCCGACCTAAACGTGAAAAACTCCAAGCCGTAGTACGGGCCTCCGTGGCACGAACCGCACGCGCAGAGGATTTCGAAGATGAGGACGACTATGAGTCCGAGCCAAACATGCGGCTTTCGCATGCCTTCATGGTGGTGCTGGTGCTTCATCTCGTCGCGCTGGGTGCCATTTTCACTTTTAGCTCCATCAAGGACAGCAAGACGACGGCTAATAAAACCCAGGAAGTATCAGATCGTGAAGCTGCCCGAACCGCTGAACAATCCACGCCAACGGTCATGACCCCTACAAAGCCCGTAGTCGCTGCTGTGAAGTCAGCTCCAGCGGTGGAGAAGAAAACTGGTGTAACGGTGCAGACCTCTCCGAAAAGCATGTCTAAAAGTAATGAATCCGTCCACGAAGTCGTGTCGGGAGAAACTTTGGCAAAGATCGCTACCTCGCATGGTGTGAGCGTGGAAGCATTGCAGAAGGAGAACGGACTCTCTACCTACTCGACAGTCAAGGCAGGGCAGAAACTTAAGATTCCGGCCGCGAGCAAGGCCGCAGAATCCAAGAAGACTACTTCGACAATGGCTTCGAACTCCACTTCAGCACAGCAGGCAGCGACTGCCGCCTTGTTCCTGAAAACAAAAACCGAAAACAAAGCCTCTGAAAAGACTTCAAACGCTCCAGCTGCCGCTAGTCCTCCTGCACAAAGCAGCGATTCAACAGGCACCACCTACGAAGTGGCGAAAGGCGATAATCCTTACGGCATTGCGAAGAAATTCAAGGTGAGTTATGCGAAGCTTTTAAAAATTAATAACATCGAAGATCCGACCAAGTTGCAGATCGGTCAGAAACTCATCATTCCGAAAAAGTAAACCATGCAGCGTAATAGTGTTTACATCCTGTTGCTCGCGGTTTGCGGGCTGATCGTGCTGGGAGTCGTCATGCTCTTCAGCACGAGCGCATTTGCACAAGACAGTCATGGAGACATGTATTACTTTGTAAAGCGCCAGAGCATCTGGTTGGTGGCCGGATGCATTCTCTGTGCGGCAGCAGCAATATCAGACTACCGGATCTGGCAAAAGACATGGCCGGTTTGGTTTGGAGTTTCGATCATCCTGCTTATTCTGTGTTTTGTTCCGCATATCGGAATGAAGCTTAATGGTGCACATCGGTGGATTAATCTTGGGAAAATAAGTTTTCAACCCAGTGAAGTGGGTAAAATCGCCATTGTAATATTTCTCGCATGGTGGTTTACCAAATATGAAAAGACTACCGGAAAATTACTCGATGGACTTATCAAGCCTTTGCTTATTATCAGCGTTCCTCTTCTTCTGATCGGAAGCGAACGCGATCTCGGCACTGCTGCTCTTATTGCAACAATGGCTTTTTCCATGATGTTCATTTCCGGAAGTAATTTGCGATGGCTTCTACCATTCGTTATTCTCGGTATGGTCGCATTGGTTTTTGTGACGATTCATATTCCCGAACGTGCGGCGCGCATCATGGCATTTCTCCATCCCGAACTTCACAAGTTGGATAAAGGTCTTCAGCAATATCAGGGACTTATCGCCTTCGGCTCTGGTGGCGTGCAGGGACTGGGGCTCGGCGAAGGACGTCAAAAATTTCTTTACCTTCCTTATGCCCACACAGACTTTATTTTTCCGATGATCGGAGAAGAGCTTGGATTACGTTTTACACTTCTAACGGTATTCGGATTTTTGATCATTGCTTTGTGTGGATGCTTGATCGCTTCGAATGCAAGGGACCGCTTCGGAATATTGCTGGGATTTGGCTTTACCATACTCATGACTTTTCAAGCTGCCATTAATATTGGAATGACGCTTTCCCTACTTCCCAACAAGGGAATGCCTCTTCCATTCATCAGCTATGGAGGGTCCAATTTATTAATGTGCCTTTTTATGGTGGGAACTCTTATCAGCATTCACCGCCATGGGAGACTTGTTGAAACATCAAAAAGTGATTTGTTACTGGCGGCACGAATGAATGTAAGAGGTATTAAATAACATGCGTGCTATTATTGCTTGTGGAGGCACCGGGGGGCATCTGTTCCCGGGGCTGGCTGTTGCTGAGGTCCTGAAGGACCACGGCCATGAAATTCTTTTATTCGTTTCCGAGAAAGATATCGATATGCAGGCCCTCAAGAGCCATCCGGAATTTCGTTCGGAGCGGCTTCCGTCCATTGGCCTGCCCTCGATGTTCTCACCTGCTGTCGTCAATTTTGTGCGTCGTATGTGGGAAAGTATTTCCCGATGCCGAGAGGTGTACAAACGAAATCGCCCCAATGTCATTCTCGGCATGGGAGGCTTTACCTCCATGGCGCCGATTCTCGCGGGGCGAATGATGGGAATCCCCACTCTGATTCATGAATCGAACGCCATTCCCGGTCGTGCAAACAAGATGGCGGGCCGCTTCGTGACACACGCTCTGCTTGGCATGGAATGCTGTAAAAAGTATTTTCCCGACGCGGACGCCATTGTGACCGGTACGCCCATTCGATCAACGCTGGGACATCCGATCCCTCGTGAAGAAGCACTGTCGGCTTTCAAACTCGATCCTGCGCGCAAGACATTGCTCGTCATGGGCGGAAGCCAGGGGGCTATGGGAATCAACCAATTGCTTTTCAAATCCGTCCCTCTTCTGGCGAAGGAAAACCTGCAAATCATCCATTTGACCGGAGATCACGATGACCGGCTTGCTGCGGCAAATTACCTTCGAGAGGAAATCCCTGCTTACGTCTCTGCCTTCCATCATAAAATGGAGGAAGTTTATTCTGCGACGGATCTCGCGGTATCACGCTCCGGTGCGGCCAGCATCAGTGAACTTGCCGCGTTTGGTATTCCCTCGATCCTGATCCCCTATCCTTACGCCACCGACAACCACCAGGAAGAGAATGCAAAATTTCTCGTGGATGCGGATGCCGCACTGCTGATCAAGGAAAGCGAAACAGCTTCAGAACTTTTCGTCCGGCTTCTGCTTGGCCTATTGCAGGATGAACAACGCCGGGCGCAGATGTCGGCATCAGCAAAAGCCGTAGCCCCCATGGATGCCGCAAAAAATGTCGCCGCCGTAATGGAACGCATCGCAAAATGAATCTGACCGATCTCACAACCCGACTCACCGGCCCGCCCCTGAGCATTCACTTGCTGGGAGTTGCGGGATCGGGCATGAGTGGTATTGCCGCGCTACTGCTGGCGCTCGGTCACCACGTCAGCGGGTCCGACAAGGCGGATACCGTAGAGATCGAACGTCTGAAGGAAAAGGGATTGAAATTTTCCAATGCTCACGATGCGGCGCATGTGGCCGATGTGGATCTGGTCATCTACTCCTCCGCCATCAAGCCGGGCAATCCTGCATTTGACGAGGCCCAGCGCCTGCAAAAGCCTCTCTTCCGCAGAGCGGATGCCCTCGCCTCGATCATGGCAGCTAAAAAAGGCATCATCGTTTCCGGCATGCATGGAAAGACGACTACCTCATCAATGTGCGCCCATGTCTTTCGTGTCTGCGGGTTGAAACCTTCTCACTATGTCGGCGCAGAAATTCCCGTTCTCGGCACCAATGCGCAATGGGATGCCGAAGGGGAACATTTCGTCGCTGAAGGGGATGAAAGTGATGGCACTCTGATTAATTATCATCCTGAGCATGCGATCGTCCTTAATATCGAGCCGGAGCATCTTGACTTTTACAAGGATCTTGCCGCTATCGACGCTGTTTATTCCAAGCTGACCAGTCAGACGGGAAATAAAGTCGTGTATTGCGGAGATGATCCGGGTGCGGCGCGTATCTGTAGCTCTCACCCCGGGGCGATCTCTTACGGCTTTGAAGAAGCCTGTAATTATCATCTTCAGGATTTCCGTATGGGGGCTTTTTCATCCACCTTTGATGTCTGGCATGGCGGCAAAAGAGTTGGCGAAATACAGCTTAATATTCCCGGTCGCCATAATGCGCTAAATGCGCTCGCTGTCATCGCGCTCGCGTTGGAAATCGACCTTCCCTTCGATCTCATAGCAGAAGGCATCGCATCATTTCGCGGAGCGAAGCGACGCTTCGAGGTCAAATACGAGAGCAGTGAGCATCTTATTGTCGATGACTATGGTCATCACCCCTCGGAAATCGCTGCGACGCTTGCAACCGCAAGAAATGCGGGCCGTCAACACGTCATCGTATTATTCCAACCTCATCGCTATTCACGCACGCTTGCATTGAAGGATGACTTTGGCCGCTCCTTTAAAGATGCCGACACGGTTTTTATCACCGAAATTTATGCAGCGAGTGAAAAGCCGCTGCCGGGAATATCCGGACAGACCATTGTGGATGCGATTAAGGCCAATGGACATCAATCGGTTTACTTCGAGCCCGACATGGAGCAACTCCATAAAAAAGTCGGTGCCATTCTCGAAGGTAATGCGCTGATCCTGACGCTCGGCGCAGGAAATATCCACGAATGCGGCACGCGCCTGGCGGAGGACCTGGCAATCCGCGAAAAACTTCTGAAAGCGATGGGAGGAGGTTCAGCGCGACTCCATGAGCCACTGGCCAAACATACCACTCTAAAAGTCGGCGGGCCTGCGCAGTTCTGGGTAGAGCCTTTCACCGAAGAGGAGTTTGCAAAACTGGTGCGTTATTGCTTTGTGGAAAAAATTCCCTTCATGGTCATGGGTCGAGGTTCGAATCTTTTGGTCCGCGATGGCGGCATTCTCGGCGTTGTAGTGCATTTATCAAAAGGGGAGTTCGCCCGTCATAAGGTCGATGGCATGGAAATCACGGTCGGCGTCGGCGTAAAATTTAAACAGCTTAGTACGATCGCCCAAAAAGCAGGGATCGGCGGTTTTGAGTGGATGGAAGGAATTCCGGGTAACATCGGAGGCGGCTTGCGAATGAACGCAGGGGCCATGGGGTCTCAAACTTTCGATCAGGTCGTATCCGTCCGTTATGTAGATCAAAAGGGCAACATCACCACCAAGGCAGCGAAGGAAATCGAGGTTCATTATCGAGATGTGCCTGCGTTGGCCGATCACTACGCGGTATCAGCCACCTTTCACGGTCAGCCTTCAAGCGCGGAAGTCATTGATCGCCTTATCAAGGAATCTCAAACCAAGCGTCGCGAAGGCCAGCCCATTGCAGCGAGCGCGGGGTGTATTTTTAAGAACCCCAAAGAAATCCCCGCCGGAAAGCTGGTCGAGGAACTCGGGTTCAAGAATTTTTCCGTCGGTCACGCCCGAGTTTCCGAAGTGCATGGAAATTTTATCGTCAATGACGGCGACGCGAAAGCGGAGGAGATCCTTTCCCTCATCGAAGAAATCAAAGTAGCTGCAATGCGCAAACGCGGCATCGAACTCGAAACAGAAGTACAAATCGTGGGAGAAAACAATTCATGAACGTCAGTAAAGAAACAACCCCCACCACCCTTCGGGGAAAGAAAATTGCGGTCCTTAAAGGTGGGCCTGGCAGCGAGCGCGAAGTGTCCCTTCGATCCGGGGAAGCCGTTTCCAAGGCACTCCAAAGTATTGGCTGCCTCGTAGCGCAGGTAGACGTGCAGGGGCCTGACTTTAAAATTCCTGACGGCACAGACCTCGCTTTCATTATGCTGCACGGGACATTCGGCGAGGATGGACAGATTCAGGCGTTGCTTGAGGCTCGCAATGTTCCGTACACGGGGGAAGGTGTGCACACCAGCAAACTCGCTTTTGATAAAATTCGCACCAAACAGGCTCTTGATAAGGCAGGTATTCCAAATGCAAAATGGGAAATTATTCATGTCGGAGAAAAGCCAGCTCTTCCCCTGCCCTTTGTGCTTAAGTCACCGCAACAAGGATCGAGCGTAGGCGTACATATCATTCGTGAGGCCTCGCAGGTAGACACTGCGATGGAGGACTGTCTTAAATATGGCTCCGATGTCATTGTGGAATCCTTTTTCGAGGGCAAGGAACTTACTGTGGGCATTCTCGATGACAGGGCCTTCCCCATTATCGAAATTCATCCCAAGCTGGGATTTTACGATTACACCAATAAATATACGAAAGGGAATACGGAGTATCTCGTTCCCGCACCCATCGACGAAACTTCGACGCAACGTGTGCAGCAGGTTGCCGTAGCCGCGCATCGCGCGCTCGGGCTTGAGATTTATTCCCGCGTCGATGTATTATTGAATGATTCTGGCGAATTTTGTGTTCTGGAAGTCAATACGATCCCAGGGATGACGGAAACCAGCCTTCTTCCCAAGGCAGCAGCCAGTCTCGGCATCGGCTTCGCGGAGCTGTGCGAGCGAATCGGCCTTCTGTCGTTACAAAGATTTGAGAGAAAGAAATAAATGAGAGCCTCCACCATTAAAAAAAGCGAAAACCGTCGCCTGTCCCGCCAGCCTGCTTCGCGCAAAAATCAGCACTTGCTCGATGTGAAGGTGCGGTCCCGCACGGCGCGAAAACAACGCAACCGTCGGATAAATAAGGTTTTTCTCTTTTTCTTTATTTTGGCAATCGTGGTCGTTGGCGGCTATTTTGGCAGCACGCATTTGCTTAACCGCTTCTTTTTTCAAAACCCCGCCTATGCGCTTCTGCACCTCGATGTAGAGCTTGATGGCACTATGAACCGGGAGGAGTTTTTGAAGGAGACCGGTATCAAGGAGGGTAGTAATATCTTCTCTATTAATCTGGCGAATGTGGAAGCCCGCCTCAGCAAGGATCCCCGCATCAGTAGCGTACACCTCGAACGCACGCTGCCCGACAAGATTTCCGTCACCATTGCGCAACGGCATCCGATAGCATGGATCTCCCTCGGTGATGACACCGCCACGGATACCGCCTACCTTGTGGGCATGGATGGCGTGCTTATGAAGCCAAAGATCATTCCTCCGGAGTATCTGGCTCTTCCCGTCATCAAAGGAATTGATCCGGACGATCTTCATGAGGGCGAAGTCCCCAGCCTTCCTGTTTTCACAGCCGCATTGGAACTCATCCAAAAAAACAATGACAGCGCGGGGGCCTTTTTGAAAATCCGCACGATTGACACATCCAAAGGATATCGGCTTGAAGTGCTTAACGACCAGAACGCCCAGGTCTATTTCGGCTTAAAAAATCTCGACGATCAGTTGAAACGATTGAATATATTACTCACGCACTGTCAGGAGACCAATCGTCAGATTAAGAGCGTCAATCTTATGATTCAAAAAAACACACCTGTCCGATTTGTTATGACTGAAACGGTTCAGCATCCGAAAACAATCCCGGGGCCAGCGACACATTCCACCTCTAAATCCACTCAAATTCAATAATGGCACGGGATAATATTCTTGTTGGTCTGGAAATCGGAACCTCGAAAATTTGCGCGGTCGTAGGTGAAGGCCGCGATGATTCCACGATCCGCATTCTTGGCGTCGGGCAAACCCCCTCCCGCGGCATACGCAAAGGCGAGATTGTCGATTTCGGCACCGCTTCACAGTGCATCCATGATGCGCTTGCGGATGCAGAGGAAAAAAGTGATGTGGAGATCAAGAGCGTATGGGTTGCCGTAAGCGGCGGCCATATCCAAAGCTTTAACAGCCGTGGAGCTACCGTGATTCCCGAAGATCGCGGAGAGGTTGAGGAGGTGGATCTTCGCGATGTGGAGATCAGCGCAAAGGAAGTAAATCTTCCCAAGGAAAATACCTTTCTCCACGCGGTCATTCAAAAATACTATGTGGACGGTCATGATGGCGTATTGAATCCGCTCGGGATGCTTGCACACCGGCTCGAGGCAAATTTTCACATCGTGCATGGTGTGACTACGCGTATCCAGAATACGATTCGCTGCATCAAGGAAGTGGGTGTGGATGTTGAGGATATCGTTTTAAGTTCTCTTGCTGCCGCAGAGGTCGTTCTCGATGCCAATCAAAAAAACCTGGGTGCGCTGGTGATCGACATCGGTGGTGGCACCACCGATTACATCGTGTATGCGGATGGCGCCATTCAGCACAGCGGCATTCTGGCCGTGGGTGGAGATCATGTTACCAATGACATTTCCATCGGTCTGCGCCTCCCCATCACACGCGCTGAAAAATTAAAGATCGAGGAAGGCAGTGTGGAAATCGGCATCGGCCTTCCGGGTGAGCTCATAACCGTCAAAAACGACTCCGGGTTTTCCGGTCGTGAAGTGGAGCTGGAAATGCTCAATACCATTATCCACGCACGCATGCGGGAAATCTTCGAACATCTTAAAAAGCAAATCGATCCTCATGTTCCCATCGACATGCTGGGCTCGGGAGTGATGATCACCGGAGGCTGTGCGTTGCTTAAAGGAGTACGCACTCTTGCGGAAGAAATCTTCGAAGTTCCCGTGCATGTCACCGTGCCACAGTCCGTGACTGGCCCCACCTCGGCGTTTGAAAACCCGCAGCTCACCACGGCGATCGGCCTGTTGAAATATGGCCATGCGATGCAAAGCATCACGACGTCCACTTCCGTTCTCGAAAACCTCGGTCAGAAATTCTCGAGCTTGTTTCGCGGGTTTCGCCTCTAGACGCCATGATTGAAATCAAACATAACCGAATCGATCAATCGCAACCCTCGCGCATGCTTGTCATCGGCATAGGAAATGCGGGTGTTAATCTCGCCGACCGCATGACAATGGAATCCCTGCCCGTGTCAAAAATTATCGCGGTGAATACAGACTCTCACTCCTTGATGAGTTCCATCACCGTGGAAAAGGTTGTGCTCGGAACCATTGCCGCACGCGGCCTCGGCGCAGGTGGTGATCCCGAAGTGGGGGCAAAAGCTGCTGAAGAAAACATGACGGAGATTCGCGCCCATGTGGAAGGACATCCGATCGTAACCGTTTGCGCCGGTCTTGGTGGAGGTACTGGATCGGGAGCTGCTCCCCTGATTGCGCGGACAGCCCGGGAAGCAGGCGCTTTTGTCATCGCACTTGTGACATTGCCATTCTCCTTTGAAGGCAGACGCCGTGCGAAACAGACCGAAGACGCGCTGGCTTTACTGGAAAAATCTGCGGACCTTCTTCTTTGCTTTGAAAACGATCGCATGTCCGAGATCACGCAGCCGGGTGCGGGCGTGGAAGACACCTTCGAAAAATCCGATATTTTACTCGAGCAATGCCTCAAGTCTCTGGTGCATATGATCGAGCTTCCAGGTCTTATGCGTGTCAGCCTGAGTGATCTTTCACGGTTGCTTGATGGGCGGAATCCTCGCTGTCTTTTCGGAGCAGGAGAATCCGAGGCCGAAAATCGCGCCTTCGATGCCGTGGGAAAAGCACTGAAGTGTCCCCTGCTGGGACGCAAGCTTCTCAGTGAGTCCCGCACGGTCATTGTCCATATTGCGGGTTCCAGTGATGTTTCGCTTGCGGAAATCGGCGTCATCATGCGTGAGGTCGAGAAATATACGGATAGCGATGCACATCTCATGCTGGGCATCGGCCTAAGAAATGAAATGTCACCCAAGCTGACCGTTTCTGTCCTGGGATGCCTTTCCCAACCTGTCCAGCGTGATGAAGAGGAAGAAGCCACAGCGCCCGTCGCCGCGTCTGCGAATACCTCTCGTCAGGAACGCCCAGCTCAACCCGAAACAGAGGAAGAGGAAGCCCCTGCGGCCCAGGAAACCGGAGGTCCGAAAAAGACCATTCCAGCTACCGACCCTCGTCCTCGCCGTGCCATCGTCGAGGATGGGAAAAAGGGCACCAAGCCGAAACAGGAGTTTTTACCCTTCGATTCCGTCAATCGGGGACGTTTCGAAAAAAGCGAGCCTACCATTGTGGAAGGCGAGGACCTGGATGTCCCCACCTTCCTGCGCATGAAAATCAAGGTGAAATAACCATAAACAACCTTGACGAGACCTCTCTCCTTTCTCCGATTAATTAGCAAGTTATGAAAAAACAAATCGTTGAATTCATTGGAACGTTTTTTCTGGTGTTGACCATTGGAATGACCGTTTTAAGTACTCCCGCCGGAGTCATCCCCCCAATCGCGATTGGGGCCATCCTTATGACGATGGTATTTGCTGGCGGCCATATCTCAGGCGCGCATTACAATCCTGCGGTAACGCTGGCTGTTTTAATACGTGGTAAAATATGCCCACTTGGCGCGCTCAGTTACTGGATCGCTCAGTTATTCGGCGCGGCCGTTGCTGCGAAAACCGTTCTTTATTTAAAAGGCCACCCCGCCGCGGATGCCCTCGTAAACCCCGTGCCTCACGTCATGCTGGCCGAATTCCTTTTCACATTTGCCCTCGCATGGGTGGTGCTGAATGTCGCCACAGCGGATAGTACAAAAAATAACTCGTTTTACGGTTTGGCTATTGGTTTCACCGTCATGGCTGGCGCCTTTGCAGTAGGCACCATCTCAGGCGGTGCATTTAATCCCGCAGTAGTATTCGGTGCGATCATCCTTGGCCTGTTACCCGCGGCTAAAATCGGAATCTACCTCATCGCCACTCTCGGGGGTGGCGCCGTTGCAGCCATCCTTTTCCGCTGTGTCAATACCGACGAAAAAATCGAAAATCCCTGATTCCGCTCTTCTTTGAAAAAAGAAGGGGTAAACCCCGGCTTTTTTTGTGTCTTCATCCTGTCTTTTTTAAAATTCTGATCTAAAATTTTAGTCTCACTTACTTCTACTCTGATGCGCCCCGATAAATTTACCGCAAAGATGCAGGAAGCATTTAATGCCGCCGTGGACATGGCGTCCCAACGGGATCAACAGGAGGTTAATCCCGAGCATTTTTTGCTCGCTCTCCTCGAGCAAAGCGATGGCCTGACACAGCCTT
This sequence comes from Chthoniobacterales bacterium, assembly GCA_039935735.1. Taxonomy (GTDB): domain Bacteria; phylum Verrucomicrobiota; class Verrucomicrobiia; order Chthoniobacterales; family JBDTJR01; genus JBDTJR01. The sequence goes on from JBDTJR010000189.1 coordinate 22,215, forward strand.
TGCTGGAAAAAATGGGAGTCCCCCTGCCTGACCTGAAATCCCGGCTTGAGAAGGAACTCGGGCAGCAACACAAAGTACATGGCGGAAGCGGTCCGCAGATCGGAAACTCCCTTCGCAAAGTCATCGATGCCTCCGAGAAGGAAATGGCGCGGATGAAAGATGAGTTTCTCAGCGCGGAGCATTTTCTTCTGGCGCTGACCTCCTCCGACACTCCAGCAGGCCATTTACTGAAAAGCCTTGGCATAACTCACGACAAATTGATGAAGGCTCTCGTCGAAGTCCGTGGCTCACAGCGAGTCACCGATCAGGACCCGGAGGGAAAATACCAGACGCTTGAAAAATATGGCCGCGATCTCACAGAGCTCGCACGAAAGGGCAAGATCGACCCTGTCATAGGCCGCGATGATGAAATTCGCCGCACGATGCAGGTGCTTTCCCGACGAACAAAGAATAATCCCGTATTGATCGGCGAACCCGGCGTCGGAAAGACCGCTATCGTCGAAGGCCTCGCGCGTCGCATCGTTAGCGGTGACGTGCCAGAGTCACTCAAAAATAAACGGGTTATCTCCATGGATCTCGGTGCAATGATCGCAGGCGCAAAATTTCGCGGAGAGTTCGAAGATCGTTTGAAGGCCTTTCTAAAAGAGGTCACTTCCAGTGATGGAAAAATCATCCTTTTCATTGATGAACTCCATACTCTCGTCGGCGCGGGAAAAGCGGACGGCGCGATGGACGCTTCCAATCTTCTCAAGCCTCAGCTTGCGCGTGGAGAATTACGAACCATCGGCGCCACCACCCTCGATGAATATCGTCAATACATCGAAAAAGATTCCGCACTCGAGCGCCGTTTCCAGCCCGTAATGGTCAATGAGCCAAGCATAGAGGATACCATCGCCATTCTACGCGGATTAAAGGAACGCTACGAGGTGCACCATGGTGTTCGCATCCAGGATGCTGCGCTGGTTGCCGCAGCCGTTCTTTCGCATCGATATATCAGCGACCGCTTTCTTCCTGACAAGGCAGTCGATCTCATGGATGAGGCTGCGTCTCGGCTCAAAATGGAAATCGAATCGATGCCGACGGAAATCGATGTGCTGGAACGCGAAATCATGCAGATGGAGATGGAGCGTCAGGCGTTGAAAAAAGAAAAAGACGCAGCCAGTAAACAGAGACTGGAGAAAATCGATCGCGAGCTTGCAGACAAACAGGAGATATCCTCGAAGCTCAAGGCGCAATGGCAGAAGGAAAAACAGGATATCAACAAAGGCCAGAAGATCGCCGAAGAAATTGAAAAACTAAAGACCGAACTCGAAATCGCCCAGCGTCGCGGAGACCTCGGCCGCGCTAGTGAGATTCAGTACGGAAAACTACCCGAGCTTCAGCAGCAACTGGAGGCCGCTTCCACATCAACAGAAGGCCAGGATAGTAAGCACACGCTCCTCAAGGAGGAGGTTACCGAGGAGGATATCGCAAAAGTCGTGGCAGTCTGGACAGGCATTCCCGTGTCCCGCCTTCAGGAAGGTGAACGTCAAAAACTTGTGCAGATGGAAACACGCCTCATGGAACGCGTTGTCGGCCAGCAACAGGCAATTAAGTCTGTATCCAATGCGGTCCGTCGTGCACGCGCAGGTTTGCAGGATGAAAACCGCCCGATTGGTTCCTTTATATTTCTCGGCCCGACAGGCGTGGGTAAGACGGAACTCAGCAAAGCGCTGGCCGAATTTCTTTTTGACGACGAGCAGGCCATTATCCGCATCGATATGAGCGAATATATGGAGAAGCATACCGTCGCCCGGCTAATCGGTGCTCCTCCGGGATATGTCGGCTATGAAGAGGGCGGACAATTAAGCGAAGCGGTGCGGAGGAAACCTTACAGCGTGGTGCTTTTCGATGAAGTGGAAAAAGCCCACCCCGATGTTTTCAATGTGTTACTGCAGGTGCTGGACGATGGCCGCATTACCGATGGACAGGGAAGAACAGTTGATTTCAAAAATACCGTACTGATCATGACGAGTAATATCGGCAGTCAGTACATTATGGAAGACATCCCGAAAGATGAGAGGAATCGTCGCGTTATGGAGACGCTTCGAGGTCACTTCCGCCCGGAATTTCTCAATCGCGTGGATGAGATCATTATTTTCGACCGCCTGAGCGATGAGGAGATCACCCATATTGTCGGCATTCAGATCAAACGCCTCGCCCGGCGCCTTGAGCAGAAAAATCTTAAGCTCGAACTTACCGAAAAAGCCAAAAAGTGGCTTTCGGAAAAAGGCTATGATCCGGCTTATGGCGCACGGCCCCTCAAGCGTGTCATCCAACAGTATATTCTGGATCCATTAAGCCTCGATATTCTCGATGGAAGAATTGAAGAAGGCGACACGATCCTTGCGGATGTAGGCGAAGAAGGATTGATTTTCAAAAAAGGTTAATCCTCTATTCATGAACGTACCTCTCGCATTTTTATTTCACCTTCTCTCACAGATTGCTATTGGCGGCATTCTGATTGCGTTTTGGTGGCCAATACGGACGGAAAGTCGCGGCAAATCCATTCCCCTACTGGTCGCACTGGGCATTCTGTCTTATCTTCTCGGTTCTGTTGCCAATCCCACAACGATCCACTCCCTCCTGCAACTGTCGCATATGGGAGTTATTCCCCTACAGATCGTTTCGCAGATGAATCTCTTCTGGTCCGCATGCGAAAATCTTTTCGCCTTACTGATCACACTATTGCTGCTCTCCGACCTGGTGAATTTTGTTCCAGAGATCGGAAAAAATTCACGATTTTATCGATTCCTCTCGGCATTCTACTCCCGGATCGTACCCATCGGCATTGTCCTCTTTCTCCTACGTCTCGCTCCACCTGCGCTGACTTATTATTACTACATCACGCACAAACCATTTTAAAAGGTCTGCATCAACCACTGGACGAGGCTGCCGATCCCCGCTTTACCAAGCAGGACGATAATCAGCACATAGCTGAAAGCAACCAGGGTAAGCCCGTATCCGCAAAGAATTAAAACGCCGTCGCGCTCCTGAAGTCCCAGCGAAAGAAGAATGATCGCAAGCGCGGGAATGGTATTCGTAAACGGAAAGGGAGGCGGAATTGGCAGTGAAAGAAGAATTGCCGCAAAGGCGATCGTCAATCCGATCAAATTTACCATTCCCGGCCAGCGTTGCAAAAAGAACATACGAGGATGAATCATCCCCTCGATTTTTCGATATATTTTACATCCATTACGCACCAATTTTTCCAAAGTAGAATAGGAAATCTTTTTGCGTAATAAAAAGTCCGGCAACCATGCCGCCTTCCCAAGTGCAATGCGGAAACCACAAAGTGCCATCGCGATTCCAATCGGAATGGAAAGCCCTGGTATCGCTATTGGGAATAGGAAGGGCATGCAAAGAATACAAATAATCAATGGCAATCCTCTTCCATGCAAAATAAGAATAATCTCATTCAGAGATAGTGGGCCACCTTTCGCAGATCGAAGCAGGTTTTCCAACTCCTCGGAAAGTCGTGGAGGAACTACTCTGTCGCCGGGGTCCGATAAATTTCTCCTAAGGGTATTCACTCTGAAAATTTAGTCCTGTTTATATCTGT
>JBDTJR010000190.1:0-5121 GCA_039935735.1 Chthoniobacterales bacterium
GCTCCTTTTCTCGCGCATGGCGTTCTTGAAGCATTCTAACTCGTTGAATTTCAATATAATAAATAAAATTTCCCGGAAAAATATAATGCAACTTCGCTTAAATACGCTTTCTAAGAAAATTAGATTGCCCCGATGAAGAGAAAGCTATTTTAATAATCCCCCCTCTAAATTTCCCCGTTGATAACTTTGACATGACTTCTGATTTGCAAACACTCTGGCGGCCGATTTCCACTGCGATCCAGCAGCGGGTCAGCCCCGATACCTATGAACGCTGGTTCAAGGATATTCAGCTCGAATCGGTGGATGACAAAATACTCACGATTCGTGTGCCGAATCCCATTCACCAATTTTTTATCGAGAGCAATTTTCTCGCCGCTGTTCAGTCAGCGGTAATGGAATCCATGGGCGCCTCTCCCGAATTGCGCTTTATCGCTTCTCATGCAGCACCCGTGGATGCGCCCGTCGATCATGCAGATGGTGCTCCGGTAGCTTCTAAAACGACACGCTCCCGGCAGACGGCTGCCAACTCCACCCAGGGGCTGAATTCCCGAAATACCTTTGATACTTTTGTCGTAGGTCCCAATAACCAATTTGCGCATGCAGCGTCGCTCGCGGTGGCCCAGGCTCCGGCTCGCACCTATAACCCGCTCTTCATCTACGGCGGCAGTGGTCTTGGTAAAACGCATCTTCTCCAGGCTATCGGTCACGGTGTCGCGGGTGGAAAGAAGGACATGAAGGTCGTTTATCTTTCCAGTGAACAGTTCACGAACGAATTTATCGACGCCATTCAGCACGGCACGCTCTTCAAATTCCGCAAGCGGTATCGCAATGCGGACATCCTGATGATCGATGATATTCAATTTTTCGGTGGCAAGGAACGCTCCCAGGAAGAGTTTTTCCATACCTTTAATGCGCTTCACGACGGGCATAAGCAGATCGTCCTCACCAGTGATCGTCCTGCCAGTGAAATCGAAAAGCTCGAGCAACGTCTCGTCTCGCGTTTCGAATGGGGGATGACTGCGGAACTACAGCCACCAGACATGGAGACGCGTATCGCCATTCTCCAAAAGAAGGCTGCGGCGATGTCCATTGAGACCGAGCAGTGGATCATCGAGTTTCTTGCCGATAAGATTCGCAACAATGTCCGCCGTCTCGAAGGTGCGCTCATGCGGGTTGCTTCCTATCGTTCATTGAGCAATCGTCCGATGACGACCGAAGTCATCGAAAACCTGCTTCGCGATATTCTTCAGGAACAGGCCAAGCGTGTGGTCACGATCGACCAGATCCAGCGCAAGGTCGCGGAGCATTTCGATGTGCGTCTTGCCGATATGACCAGCAAGCGCCGGCCTGCGAACATTGCCTTCCCCCGGCAGGTCGCGATGTATTTTTCCCGTGAATTGACCAGTTCCTCGCTTTCCGATATCGGCGACGCCTTCGGCGGCAAGGACCACGGCACAGTGATCCATGCCTGCAAACTTGTTAAGAAGCGCATGGGAGAGAACGAAACAACCCGCCAGATCATCCGTCTGCTCGATGGGCAGCTACAACGGTAGCACCATTTTATCTTCGATAGATTTTGACAGATATAACACGATTGTTTAGACGCTCCTAATTCGCAATTTACTTCTAGAATAGCTCGAATACTCTACAACCCATGAAATTCACAGTCAGCAAAGATGCGCTTCTCGACGGTCTTCAGACGATTCAAAACGTCGTCAGCTCCAGAACGACGCTGCCTGTGCTCTCCAATGTGCTCCTTGAGACGCTGGAGTCAGGAGGTATTCGCTTAACAACGACGGATCTCGAAGTCGGTATCCGCCGGGATATTGAAGCGCAGATCGAGAAGCAGGGTTCCACCACACTTCCCGCCCGCCGCTTACTTTCCATCGTGCGCGAACTGCCCTCGAAGGAAATCCAGTTTGATACGGATTCCAAGCACATCTCTGCTATTCGTTGCGGCCCGAGTTTCTTCAAGATGTATGGCATGGCGAAGGAAGAGTTTCCTGCCTTCCCGTCTTTCAATGACGCCAAGGTTTTCAAGCTCAAGCAGGCTGACTTAAAAGACGGTCTGAAAAAGACCGCTTATGCGATTTCTGTGGATGAGACCCGCTATGTGCTGAACGGCATCCTGTTTTCCTTTAAGGAAAACAAGCTGACGCTCGTGGCTACGGATGGCCGCCGTCTTGCCCTCTGGGAGTCGGATATCGAATTTCCAAAGAGCCAGGAGCGCGATTTTATCGTTCCCACCAAGGCGATCAATGAGCTTCAGCGTCTTCTTCGCGATGATGGCGAAGTGACGATCTCCGTTGGCGAAAATCTTATCTCCTTGGAGCTAAACGGCGCATTGCTCGTGACCAAACTCGTTGAAGGCACCTATCCGAATTATCGTCAGGTCATCCCCAGTGAAACCAAGGAGCGCGTCACGCTGGAGCGTGAAATGTTCCTGAATTGCGTTCATCGTGTCTCACTTCTCAGTAATGAGAAGACCAGCTCGATCCGTCTCGCTTTCACGAAGAACAACCTGGATATCACTTCCAATACGCCGGAAGTGGGTGAAGCTCGCGAAAGCTTGTCTGTTCCTTATCGCGGTAAGGACTTTGCAATCGCTTTCAATCCCGAATTTCTCATGGCGCCGCTGCGTAACCTCACCGAAGACGAGATTTATCTCGATCTCAGCGATGAGATGAGCCCCGGGGTTATCAAAATCAAGACACCTTTTCTTTACGTTTTGATGCCGATGCGTGTTTCGGTGTAAGCGCGACTGTCGCTTTGCACTGGATCGCGGGGATTATCCGCACGACGTTTCGCTCCTATTATGAAAACCATTTCAGGGCTTTTCGATTCCATTGTCTTGCAGCGGAATGCGAAGAATCGTTGTGATGTCACGGTTCACGGAGAGGCCGCAAAGGGAGATTTATTTTTTCGCGCGGGAAAAAGCCGAACCTGGAAAAAAGGTGGAGCGATTGTAAGAGGTAATTTTCGATTCAAGCTCCAAGGTCTTCCCGCTGGCGGTCCTTATAAAATTGAATTGGAGGTACGGGACAACGGCAAAATAATCGACCGTTTGACTGTGAAAGATGTCCTCGTTGGCGATGTCTGGGTATGTGCAGGGCAATCCAACATGCAGGGATACGGTCTTTTGAAATATGCCGCACCGCCGCACCCCAAAGTCCTCGCGTTTTATATGAACGACCGCTGGGGCATCGCCAAAGACCCTATTCACAATATGTGGGCGACCGTCGATCGGGTGCATGTGGATCTCTGCGGAGTATTGCCAATACCTTCGGATTGGGGAACGGGACCTGCGGTGGAGTTTGGCAGGGAGATGTGGCGCCGCACCGGAGTGCCGCAAGGATTGCTGGCATGCGCTCATGGAGGAACTTCCATGACATTGTGGAATCCTGATCTTTATAAGGCTGGCACCCATAGTCTTTATGGGGCGGCCGTTCGCCGTATCTGCAAAAATGGCAGACGGATTGCGGGAGTGCTCTGGTATCAGGGTGAAAGTGAGACGAATGCCAAAGATGCGCCGCTCTTCACGGACAGGATGCGTCGGCTCATCAAGGCGTTTCGAAGGGATGCGCAATCACCGCGGCTACCTTTTGTAATGGTGCAACTCGCGCGGGTAATCATCGATCCTCGGACATTTGACGCGACGACTTGGAATTCCGTTCAGGATCAGCAACGACTGTTACAACAACGCATTTCAAATGTGGCGGTGGTTCCCGCCGTGGATTTGCAAATGGACGATCAAATCCATATCAGTGGGAAAGACATGCGACGACTTGGCGGGCGACTCGCTCAGGCGATGCATGCGTTGCAGGGTGGACACAAGACAGAGCCGTTGCCGATCGTTTTACAATCCGTTAAAGTAGAGCGTAATTCCGTTACCGGTTATGGGAACATTCGTTTTCGATTCGATCATGTGATGGGAAAGTTGTGCAGTAATGGATTACGCCCTATGGGATTCAGTGTAATCAACACCCCTTTTGTGCCCTGTATGTTTGATACGGAGTTAAAGGGTAAAGAGGTCATTCTCCGCACCACATTATATCCCGATCAGCTGGAGGGATATAATGTGCATTACGGTCATGGTACCGACCCTGCCTGCAATATCAGTGATGAGGCTGAGCGGGCTCTTCCTGTATTCGGTCCCATTGTTCTTCCGCGCACCAGGGCGCTTACGCCTTTTGCCAATAACACGAAGATTTCAAAAATTTTGTCGAGCGACCGATTTTTACATAAATTGCGTCTGCCGAAAACATTCAAAAAAAGCGACTGGGAAAACCTGCAATACTCAGGTGCCGTCAATAATGTCTGGGAACGGTTTCAGAATTCTCCGCTATCGGATAAATACGTTTTTTTCCATTGGAAGTTGAAACTTTCAGAGCCGATGAAACTGGCTGCTCTACTGGGTTATGACGGACCGGTGAAGCTCTGGGTGGATGGAAAGATGATATTCCATGATCCCAAGGGGCGACGACCGTTCCGCGCCGATGCTCAACAGCCGCGCTTCAGTGCAAAAAAAGGCACGCGAAATGTGGTCATGGCATTTGGAGCGGGCGATGGGAATGCTATCGGCATTTCCCTGCGTTTTGAGCGATTGGATGTGACTACCAGGCTTTTACAGGAGGCGAAGGTGCCTCTTCCCCTGGTATCCTGAGGCAAAAATAACTATCGACAGTTATTGACCCGCCCGGATTCAAAAATTACATTAAAACCTTCATTGCCGGCTTAGCTCAGTTGGTAGAGCACTCGATTTGTAATCGAGCGGTCGTCGGTTCGAGTCCGACCGCCGGCTCCATTTTCTTTTCCAGAGAAATGGGGTCGTCATTTCTTTGATAGTCCGTCGATGCGCATTGATAAAACGATCATCGCATATAATTAGTAATCGTTTTTTCGAAGAATTTCGCATTATACCGCCATGAATGGCGAAGATGTACTCGCCAAAGAAAAGGAATGTCGTTTTCTTAAATGTCGTTCTGTATGGCTACAAAGAATCCTTTTTCAAAGGCCTCCTGGGTCGCCTCTTCAGTCATAGGCAGCGCTCGCGTATCGCCTGCCGCGCCTTATTTTCGAAAGGATTTTCAGATCGATAGGGCGATTAAGTCCGCGCAGCTT
>JBDTJR010000191.1:0-3134 GCA_039935735.1 Chthoniobacterales bacterium
ATTTCTTTGTATGTTAGAAGCCTAATTTCATCTACCAATGCTTCCGCAGTCTCCTGGTTTTCATTCGTTAGCCATCCCCAAATGGTAAATCGACGTACAATCCTTTTTCTAAAACTTACTGGAAAAAAATGAAAAAAAGGTGTTAAAAAATGAGGCTCAATAAAAAACTCCTTAGCTGGTGTTTGACACCAAATGGCATTTCCTACGCGGCTCATTTCAGAGGCGAACTGCTTTTGTCGATCAAAAGTAAAAAGATGTTCGATCACGGAATTTGAAAAAGCAATATCGTAAGATTTATCTTTAAAAGTTAGATTTAAGCCGTCTCCATTGAGAAACTGCAAATGCGGTAAGTCAGAAAAATCAACTTCCGGATTATGGAGATTTACAACGATAATCTTTGCGTGGACCGGAAACTCTCTCCAAAACCATGGATACCCCCCCACATCTAATAAAGTTTTATAGCTACCCTGGGGAAAGGTGTTAAAAAATCGCTGCATTCTCTTCTTTCGGAAATAAGGAGAAATTCGGTTAAATACAGCGTATAATTTTCTCGACATGATGTGTCCTGATTGATCCCCACAAGTTAGCCTAGAGTCAATGAGATGTTTCCGAGAGTTTGTGTTGTCTGTTGGTTTTGGGTGCAATGCCTTGGCGCAAGGAGCCCGTAGGGCGACTGGAACCGAGGCATTACCGGACAAAGTCTCTGGCATATTTGCTTGGAGTTCGCAAGCCCAGAGAACGATGCGGTTGTGCCTTGTTGTAATAATCACGCCAGTCATTGAAGACACACGGGCTTCGCTCAATGTATAGATCACTTCGCAGTCGAGTGACTCGACACGCAATCAGCTGTTGAAACTCTCGGCAAAACCATTCTGCCAGGACATCCCAGGTCGATATAAATGGTGCCAATCTTTCTTCTCCTTGAGTCATCGCTGGATGGCCGTGGCAATGAATTCCTGGCCATTGTCACTGCGGATAAAACGTGGCGCTCCATGGCGGGCAACCATCTCGGCCACCAACGCCAGAACATTCAGCGAGCTAACCGAACGATCCGAATGTAGTACGTGACACTCACTGCCGCCGGGAACGTGGCCTCGGAGGCGGAACCTGCAAGCACTCGGAAACATCTCTTTGAGTCTGGGCTATCTTGTGGGTCTCAACCACGAGGACCCCACGTTTGGACCATGGGAGCCTTTCCATCGGCACACTGGACTTCGAAAGTTTAACGATACCGACGACTTTCTTTGCGTTGTTCTGCACTTCCTTGTGGCGATGAGCCACCAACTCGGCAATGACCACACGACCTGACAGGAATTCTTCTACTGCGATGTTTTGTTTCATGGTTTTTAATTGGCGTTATTACGCGACAGGTGGTGCCACGACCTTCGCCGTTGATATTTCACAACGATCAAAGGCCCAATGGTTGTTCCCGCGACGTAGGACGCACGCGCCTGGTGGCCGGAAAGCACATCGGATTGGTCGCGCCCGATATGGGAAATGATTCATGATTCGTCCTCCTTGGAAGAAGTGGACGAATGAACGATTGCGAAGATTGCCGCCTTGAATGCAGCGGGAAGTTCAGACCGTGACGTGACTACTTGAGGTAGGTCACGCCCCAATGAGTCTGAAATCTGAGCCCGTATTTGTGCATTCATTCGCCGATTTGGGTGGGAACCAGGCTTTGGGAGGAATCGAGAAGATTTTGATTATGTGACGCTTGCGCAAGCAGTGAAAAGGGTTCGATTTCCTTTTCCATAAGACGTAAAATCGTAAAAAACTCCTTTTTTTAGGAAAATCAGGAGACCCCTTGCCAGAATGAAAGGGAGTTGTTAGAAAACAATCCGCGCTTATGAAGCAACCACTTTTCAATGTTCCCGCAATTTTGACCGTCCTTTCTGCAGGGGGTTCCTTTTGCTCTACCTTGATACTATAGTTTAAACCTTCCACAGCGGGTCTCGATAACAGGGCCCGCTTTTTTATTTGATCAATGAATATCCACGAATATCAGGCGAAATAAATTTTTGTAAAATACGGTGTCGCGACACCCAAAGGCCATGCGGCGAAGACGCCTCAGGAAGCTGAGGAAATTGCGAAAAAGCTGGGCGGCTCGAATCTTGTCGTCAAAGCGCAAATCCACGCAGGGGGACGAGGGAAGGGGACTTTCACCAATGGCTTTAAAGGCGGAGTTCATCTTTGCAAATCACCCGCTGAAGTGCGCGCTCTCGCCGAGAAAATGCTTGGCCAGACGTTGGTAACGCACCAGACCGGTCCGCAGGGACGCGTCGTGAGCACGATCCTTGTCGCCGAGAGTGTTGATATCGCGAAGGAATATTATTTCGCCATCGTCATGGATCGTGCGCTTGGCCTTCCTCTCATCATTGCAAGCACCGAAGGCGGTGTTGAAATCGAAACGGTCGCCGAAAATGCGCCGGAGAAGATTTTACGCGAACCCGTGGATCCCGCACTGGGATTGCAGCCTTATCAGGCGCGGAAACTCGCGGCGCTTCTCGGTTTTCGTGGCAAGCAGGCCTCTGCGGCAGCGAAGCTTTTCCTCTCGATGTATAAACTCTTTATCGCGTGTGATTGTTCGCAGCTTGAGGTCAATCCTCTCGTGCAGACTCCCGAAGGCGAAGTGTATGCCCTTGATGCGAAGTTTAATTTCGATGACAACGCGCTCTTCCGTCATCCCGACATCGTAGCGATGCGCGACGTGACTGAGGAAGATCCCCGCGAAGTCGAAGCGTCCAAGTCGAATCTCAATTACATCGGGCTCGATGGAAACATCGCATGTCTCGTAAATGGCGCAGGCCTTGCAATGGCCACCATGGACATCATCAAGTATCACGGTGGCGATCCGGCAAACTTCCTCGACGTTGGCGGTGGCGCCACGGAGGAGCAGGTAACTGAAGCATTCAAGCTCCTCATCTCGGATAAGAACGTTAAAGCCATCCTCGTAAATATTTTTGGCGGCATTATGCGTTGCGATGTTATTGCGCAGGGCATCATCAATGCCGTGAAAACCGTCAGCCTTCCGGTGCCGCTTGTGGTGCGCCTTGAAGGAACGAATGTTGATCTCGGAAAGAAACTGCTTACCGAATCCAAATTACCGCTCATCACCGCAGACGGACTTACCG
>JBDTJR010000192.1:0-5235 GCA_039935735.1 Chthoniobacterales bacterium
CCGTTACGCTGTAACGTGAGGATTCCGAACAGGAATACCCTGCTGGCTTAGGTAATCTTTCGCGTCCTGCACGGTAAACTGACCGAAGTGAAAAATACTGGCGGCAAGAACGGCATCAGCGTGGCCTCTATTCAAAACATCGGCAAGGTGCTCCAACGTTCCTGCGCCACCACTGGCGATGACAGGAATGGAAACGGCGGAGCTTACTGCGGCGGTGAGTTCCAGATCATAGCCGCCACATGTGCCGTCAGCATCCATGCTGGTGAGGAGGATTTCACCCGCACCGAGTTCCGCAACACGGACGGCCCACTCGACGGCATCGAGATCCGTGATATTGCGCCCCCCGTGGGTAAAGATACGCCAGCCTTTTCCATCGGGATTGCGTTTTGCATCCATGGCAACGACAACGCATTGCGATCCGAAGCCGGCGGCGGCTTCCGTGATGAGTTCGGGGCGGTGAATGGCGGCGGTATTCATGCTGACTTTATCTGCACCGGCGCGAAGCATGGCGCGGACATCTTCTACGGTGCGGATGCCACCCCCGACGGTAAGGGGCATGAAACACTGGTCGGCGGTACGTTCGACGACATCGATCATCGTCTTGCGGCCATCGGAAGAAGCGGTGATATCGAGGAAAACGAGTTCATCTGCGCCCTGTGCATCATAGGCCTTTGCGCATTCCACAGGATCTCCTGCATCGCGGAGATTGAGAAACTTTGTGCCCTTGACGACACGGCCATCTGTGACGTCGAGGCAAGGGATAATGCGTTTGGCCAACATGAGGCCAGCTTTCCGTGTAGGATAAAATTTTTCCAGACTTAATTGTCCTTATAGGAAAATCTGTTTAGGCTACGGGGAATACCTGAAATGAATTTAATCCATTTGTTGAAACGCGTAGGACTGGGAGTGGCTGTGGTGGCAGGGCTGATGCTATCCGCCTGTACTTCCGTGGATTATTACAAGGGAACGGGGCATTTTAATACCGTGGTTCTCGATCCGGGGCATGGTGGGCACGATCAGGGAGCGCGCTCGGTAGCAGGGCATCCGGAAAAGGTGCACGCGTTGGATATTGCAATGCGTGCGGCGGATATTTTACGCGCAAACGGGTATCATGTGATCATGACGCGCACGTCGGATGTATTCATTCCGCTTCCACAACGTGCGGCGATCTCGAACCGTACGCACGACTCGGTTTTTGTAAGCGTGCATCTTAACTGGACAAATCGCCGCGGTGCCGAGGGTCTGGAGACGTATTATTTCGCGCCGAATTCCCACAAGCTGGCAGCGAATATCCAGGTGGAAGTCATGAAAGTTTACCGGGCGAAAAATCGCGGGGTAAAGACGGCGAGATTTCATGTGCTGAGAAAAAACAAGCGCCCTGCGGTGCTTGTGGAGCTTGGGTTTCTTTCCAATCCCGAAGATGCGCATCTGATGGAGAAGGCTTCGCATCGACAGAAGCTTGCGAATGCGCTGGCAAATGGAATTATGGCCGAGGACAAAGGCCGGATTCCTTAAGCATTTTTTCCATATCGAGTGGAAGCGAGGTTTCCCATCGGTAAGTCGCATCATGAATTTGCGCCTCAAGCGTGGAGGAATGCAGTGCGTGCCGGGGTAACCACAGAATTTTTTCCATTTCCGCTGTCCAGCCTTCGTCTATGAAACGGAGATATAGCATTTCGTCAGGGCCGTAGATTTTATCGCCGATGACAGAGTGGCCCACCGAGGCAAGATGCACGCGGATCTGATGCGTGCGGCCTGTGAGCGGGCGGGCGAGGACGAGGGAGAAGGTTTTTTTGTCTGCGGTTTGCCGTCGCTCAAGAACCTCTACGACCGTCTCGGAAAAATCGCCATCGGCGTGAATACCGCGCTTGAGCCAGATTTTCGAAGGTTCTTTTTCGCCAATACGGAGGAGGGGCGAGGTGATCGTGAAAGTATTTTCCGCAGGCCAGCCGTAGACGAGGGCGTGGTAGGTTTTTTTGATGCGGCCGTCCTCCATTGCCATGGCGAAGGTACGGGCGCTGACGGGATTTTTGCAAACGAGGACGATGCCGCTGGTTTCGCGGTCGAGGCGATTGATGAGGGAGATTTGGCCCTTATTGACTATTTCGTAGGCGAGCAGCTCGCGCAGGCCGTCCCAAAGCGTGGGCGGGCCACCGGGCTTCGTGGGGTGAACAAGAAGCCCTGCCGGCTTATCGATGACGATCCAGTCGGCGGTCTCTTCAATGACCCGGAAGTTTACTTGATCGTGCCGCACAGGAAGTTCTTTTTTGCATTATGGGGACGGCGGGCGGGGTGTCACGCCTCCAATGGCTGGCCATAAGAGAAAATTAAGGGCGAAATGTGCTTTTCAGGAGTGCGGCACACTAGTACTGGTAGGCGAATCGTAAAAGATGGCCGCCGGGGTCCGCAAACGCGCTGAATTCCGGGGTATCAAAACCGTAAAATTTGTTATGACAGAACCCATTGCCGACAAAGAAGTGCTTCAAAAAATCAAGGCCTTCGCCAACTTCAAACTTGAAGAGGTGGAGATGCTGGCCTCGGTGTCCGACGTCGAGGAATTTAAAAAGGGCGATGTGATCGTGAAAGAAGGCCAGTCCGGAGACTGCATGTATGTGATTTTGAGCGGAAAAGTGCGAATTTCCAGTGAAGCCGAGGGAAAAAAGGTAGAACTCGCCAATCTGAGCGGGGGGGACTTTTTCGGAGAATTGGCGCTGGTGGACGATTGCCCGCGGTCGGCAACCGTAATCGGCCAGGAAGACGGAAGACTCCTTAGAATCGCCCAGACCACGGTCGGTGTGCTGGCAGGGGCTTCGGCACGGACGGCAATCAAGCTGCTGGTAGCGATCGGGCACTCACTGGCGATGCGCGTGAGGGCGGGAAATCGGAAATATTCGAATTTGATTCTGCTTGGCCACGAGGTCGAAGAATAGCACAATACGCGGTTTACCCAAGATGGCATTCGAGACACAAAATACGCTGGCGCACTCCGCCAGTCTCACTGGAACTTCCCTGCATACTGGCGAGGATGTAACCCTTACTTTACACCCTGCTCCGGCGGGCCACGGCTTTAAGTTCAAGCGGAAAGACCTGCCCGACGAACCGATCATCGAGGCCAAGGTCGAGAACGTAAAAATGGTGGAGCGCTCGACGACCCTGATCGAGGGGAACGCGAAGATTCACACCGTAGAGCATATCCTTTCCGCGCTTGTCGGCATGGGCGTTGATAATGCCCTGATCGAAATGAACGCCAATGAGCCGCCAATCGGTGACGGAAGCGCATTGCTCTATGTGGAACTGATCAAGAAGGCCGGTATTCAGGCGCAGGAAGCGCCGCGGGCGAAATTTGATATCACGGACACGATTTTCCAGGAAAGCAAGGAAGGCAGTCTCATGACGCTGGTGCCGAATCAGGGAGGATTTCGAATTTCCTGTACGCAGGTCGGGCCTCAGGGTCGCTTTGCACAGTTTCTCGATCTCAAGATCACGCCGGAAGTTTACGAAAAAGAAATCGCTCCCGCGCGGACGTTTGTTTTTTACGAAGATGTGAAGCCGCTCATGGATAAGGGACTTATCCGCGGTGGAAGTCTGGAGAACGCGATTGTCATCCGTGACAACTCCGTGATGAGCAAAGAGCCGATGCGCTTTGAGGACGAATTTGTCCGTCACAAGATTCTCGATATGATCGGGGATCTTGCGCTTTGCGGACGACGGATCAATGGACACGTGGTCGCGGTACGTCCGGGACATGGCCCGAATACCGAGCTTGCGAAAGCGATTGTTAAGAAGCATTCGCAAATGGTCGCTCAGGCTCCGGCGCAGAATATGCCCGCAGCGAGTGCGTCCTCGCTGGATATTGGCCAGGTCATGCAGATTCTTCCGCATCGTTTCCCATTCCTCATGGTGGATCGCATCATCGAACTTACGGACGATCTGAAAGCGATCGGGGTGAAATGCGTATCGATCAATGAGCCGTATTTCCAGGGACATTTCCCAGGCCATCCGGTAATGCCCGGCGTGCTTCAACTCGAAGCAATGGCGCAGGTGGCGAGCATTGTGATGATGCAGAAGACGGATAACGCGGGCCGCATCGGTTATTTCATGAGCGCGGACGAAGTGAAATTCCGCAAGCCTGTTTTCCCCGGAGACACGCTGTTTATCCATGTGCAGATGACGAGCGCGAAGAAACGCCTCGGAAAAGCGAACGCGCAGTGTCTGGTAAATGGAGAAGTCGTGTCCGAGGCGCAGCTTCTTTTTGGAATCGTCGATAAATGAGCGGTATCCATCCGACAGCCATCATCGATCCATCAGCGGAGATTGGCTCTGGAACAACGATTGGACCTTACTGCGTCATCGGCGCAAAGGTGAACATCGGCAGCGATTGTGAGTTAAAAAACCACGTCACCATCGAAGGCCCCTCGAAAGTCTGTAGCGGAAATGTATTTTTTCCATATTGTTCCATCGGTCAACGCTCGCAGGATTTGAAATACAAAGGCGAGCCAACGCATCTCGAAATCGGCGACGGAAATTCTTTCCGCGAATTCTGCACCGTGAATCGAGGCACTGCGCCGGGTTCAAAGACAACGATCGGCAACAAAGGAAACTTCCTCGCCTATTCACACATCGCGCACGATTGCATTGTGGGCGATCATGTTATTTTTTCAAATAACGGAACACTGGCCGGCCACGTCACCGTCGAGCACCACGCGCTCATCGGCGGACTTGCAGGCGTGCATCAATTTTGCCGCATCGGTCAGTACGCAATCCTCGGCGGATGCACAAAGATCGTGCAGGACGTACCGCCCTTTATGATCGCCGACGGAAACCCCGCAGAGGTGCGTGGCATCAATCAAGTAGGACTGGAGCGCAATGATTTCTCCGCAGACGCCGTCCGCAATCTACGCGAAGCCTACCGCATTATCTACCGCTCGAATTTAAACACGAAGCAGGCAGTGCAGTCGATCCGCGAACAATTGCAGGGCACGGAAATCAGCATCGTGGTAGAATTTATCGAAGCCAGCGAACGCGGGATTGTTCGTTAGTAGAAGCCGTGAGCGGCGACCCTTGTTCACAATGGGGGAATTTGTGAATATGGACACGCTGACTCCTTAAGACTTTATATCGAATTCGGTAAGTATAATGAAAACCAAAATGAAGTATATTGGGTATATACTAATTATGATTGGAGTTGGTTTTGGATGTGCTAAAGGGTCTAGTCCTACCGATTATGATGAAACA
>JBDTJR010000193.1:0-13019 GCA_039935735.1 Chthoniobacterales bacterium
TCGGAAAGCGTATTTTTGCGCAGAACTGTCAGCTTTGTCATCAACAGACCGGTCTTGGCACTCCGGGGCAATATCCTCCGCTTGCCGGATCGGAATGGGTGCAATCGCTGGATTGGCATGGAGATAACCATCTCGTGAAAATTGTCCTCATGGGTATGCAGGGGCCGCTTACGGTTAAAGGCATGCCCTTTAACAATGCGATGCCTGCGTGGAATCAGTTGAAAGATGAGCAGATCGCCGCCGTGTTGACCTATGTGCGTAACGAATGGGGAAACAAAGCGACACCGATTGCCGTGGATAACGTCAAACATATCCGCGAAGAGCTAAAGGGAATGGGCCGCACGGATCCCTGGTCGCCTGACGAAATTAAGAAGATACCGAAGATCATGTTTACCGCACCTGCCGCCGCCGCACCAGCAGCCCCTGCAGCTGGCGCTCCTCCGGCAGTTCCCGCACCCGCAACTCCACCTGCGCCACAAGCATAGTTTATGTTCCGCTCGTTTTTACGATTCACTCTTGTTCTTGCCACAGCGTTCCTGCTGCTGGCAACCGCTGCGCATGCGGAGACTCATACCACCAATCTTTACTGGGCTCCGCAAAATGCCACCGTTGGCGGTGAAAAAATCGATGTGATCCTTAATTCGATCTTCGTATTGACGACGGTCGTATTCATTCTCACCCAGGCATTTTTAATCTATTATCTTGTAAAGTATCGCCGCCGTGAAGGGGTGAAGGCCCAATACAGCCATGGAAACAACAAGCTGGAGGTCGTTTGGACGTTGCTTCCGACGATTATATTCATCGCGCTGGTTATCTGGAGTAACCGCACATGGCATGAGCTGCTACAGTCTCCAATCCCACCGGATGCCCTCGAAGTGCAGGTGGTGGCTTACCAATTTGGCTGGGATTTTCTTTATCCCGGTGCCGACGGTAAGCTTGGTGCCTCCGATGTACGCCTGATCACGCCGGATAACAAATTTGGCCAGGACAAGAGTGATCCCGCAGGGAAAGATGATTTCACTTCCGCGGAATTCGTTATTCCCGTGAATAAAGTGGTGCACATTTTGCTTCGTTCCCGCGATGTGATACATTCGTTTTATGTGCCACAGTTCCGACTTTATCAGGATGCCATTCCGGGTCGCACAATTTCATGGGTGCGTTTCCAGACCATCCGCACAGGAAACTTTGAGCTCGCATGCAGTCAGCTTTGCGGCGCGGGACACTATAATATGAAGGCGAAAATTCGCGTCGTATCCCAGGAAGAGTATGACAAATGGTTCGCTGGCAAAGCTCAGGCACACGCCGCCGCAGCCGCCGCATCTGCGACAGAATCGAAGGATCAAAATCTCGTTCAGGCCTCGGAACACAAATAATACGCCGTATGAGTACTATCACCGCTGAAACTCCACTTACTGACACTCACGCCCACGGGGAGCATCATAAACCAAATTGGTTTTTTCATTATTTCTGGACCTACGATCATAAAATGATCGGCCTCCAGTATCTCTGGACCGCTTTTGCCTTTTTATTTGTCGGTGGCGCACTCGCGATGGGGGTTCGTTTTCAACTGGCTTATCCCGGCCATGTCGTGCCCGTTATCGGAAGGCTTCTTCCTGCTACTATCGCCGTGGATGGCGCGATTATTCCGGCGGGCTATAATGCGCTTGTGACGATGCATGCCACCGTCATGGTGTTTCTTGTGGTCATGCCGTTGGTGATAGGCGCTTTTGGAAACTACCTCATCCCGTTGAAGATCGGCGCGGGGGATATGGCGTTCCCACTGCTTAACGAAGTGAGTTACTGGCTCTATGTGACTTCTGGACTTATTTTAATGTCGTCATTCTTTTGCCCAGGTGGCGCTCCGGCTTCTGGCTGGACAGCTTACGCTCCGCTTAGTGCGGTGGGAGCTTACAACCATACTCAGATGGGGCAGAGCTTGTGGTGTATCGGTATTTTTATCAATGGACTTTCCTCGATCGCGGGTGCTGTAAACTATATCACCACCATAGTAAATCTGAGGTGTCCTGGAATGACCATGTTTCGCCTGCCGCTGGCGGTATGGGCGCTTTTTATCACGGCAATCCTGTTGCTCCTCGCAGTGCCTGTGCTTTCCGCTGCCGGTGCGCTCTTGTTTTTTGATCTGAATTTCGGAACGAGCTTTTTCAAGCCGGGGGGTGAGGGTCAGCCATTGCTATGGCAACATCTTTTCTGGTTTTTCGGTCACCCTGAGGTCTACATCATGATCCTGCCGGCAATGGGACTGGTATCGGAAATTATTCCTGTTTTTTCGCGCAAGCCGATCTTTGGTTATAAAGCAATGGCTTTGGCGTTGGCTGCGATTGGTGTTCTCGGGTTTATGGTTTGGGGGCACCACATGTTTGTCAGTGGTATGAGTCTTACCATGAGCGCGGCATTTTCGGTTTCCACGATGTTTATCGCCGTACCATCCGCAATCAAGACTTTCAACTGGCTTGGAACGATCTGGCGCGGGTCTGTGCAATTTACGACAGCGATGTGTTTTGCGCTCGGCTTTGTCTCGATGTTTATCATCGGCGGACTCAGTGGTATTTTCATGGCATCGACGCCGGTGGACCTTTTCATACACCACACCTACTTCATCGTGGCGCATATTCATTACGTGCTTTTCGGTGGAAGTCTTTTCGCTGTATTGGGAGCGGTGTATTTCTGGTTTCCGAAAATGTTTGGCCGCATGCTCAATGAACGCCTCGGGATTTTCCACTTCATCATGACGTTCGTGTTCTTTAATGTGACATTCTTCCCCATGCACAATCTTGGGCTGGGTGGAATGATGCGCCGTATCGCGGATCCCACGATTTATGAGCACCTTGCCCAGTTGCAGCCGCTGAATATTCTTTGCACGTGGGGAGCTTTCGGCCTCGGCCTCAGCATGATCCCATTCTTTGTGAATATCTTTTACAGTATTTTTTACGGACCAAAAGCGCCGAATAATCCATGGCATGCCACGACACTGGAGTGGACGGTTCCTTCGCCTCCGGGACATGGAAATTTCGCGGTCACTCCGACTGTCTACCACGGGCCCTACGAATATAGCGTGCCTGGCATGACTAAAGATTATCTTCCGCAAAACGAGCCTGCCCCCGAAGGCATACACCTCGAGGCCCACTAGGCGGAAATCACCGGATGAGGGACTCCGGAAATTTGTCGATGGGAAGACAGGCGGTGCATTGGTACTGCGGAGTCGTCGTCCTGGCTGCGGCCCTTCTGATTTTCATCGGCGGACTGGTCACTTCGAAAGGTGCGGGAATGACCGTTCCTGACTGGCCCACCAGTTACGGATACAACATGTTTTTCTTTCCCATCTCGCGCTGGGTAGGCGGCATTTTTTACGAACACGTGCATCGGCTCGTTGCCTCGGCAGTGGGATTGCTCACGGTGATTCTTACAGTATGGCTGCTTATTGTGGAGCCGCGTTTTTGGGTGAAAGTAATGGGAGTCATTGCAACGGCCGCCGTGATTCTTCAAGGAGTGCTCGGCGGTTTGCGTGTGACCATGATGAAAAACCAAATCGGCATTTTTCACGGCATGTTGGCCCAATCTTTTCTCGTGCTGCTTGGTATTCTTTTTATCGTTACGAGTAATGCTTTCCTGCGTCAGCAATGGGCAAATTTTTCCTTCGATCTGCGTCTCAAAAACTGGGCGCTCGGAGCGACGTTCCTTATTTTTTTACAACTTGGTCTTGGCGCTACCATGCGCCATGAGCATGCGGGGCTTTCGATTCCTGATTTTCCACGGGCTTATGGCAAATGGTGGCCGCCGACGGACACCCAGAGCATCACGTCGATCAATCAGCAACGGGTTTCCGAGAACGAAATGCCGACGGATGCCTTCCAAATTCTTCTTCAGATGGTGCATCGCCTGAATGCTTTGCTGGTTGCCATTGCGGTGGTGGCCTTCACTCTTCTTGCCTTTAAGCCCGCTGCAGCGCCGCGCACCGTGCGCGGGTGGGCGCTGGTATGGATTTTCCTCATATTGTGCCAGATCACGCTTGGGGCATGGACAATCTGGTCGCATAAAGCGGCGGATGTCGCCACAGCACACGTGGCGCTCGGGGCGCTGCTTTTGCTTCTCGGAAGCACTCTTACTTTTCGACTGTTTTGTGCCTCGCATTTTGGCTTTCCGGTATTGCATGGAAACTCCCAGCCGGACATGATGAGGGCTTCAGCATGAAAGCCGAATCTCTTCAACAAGCGCAGACAGAATCCCTCATTGGAGATATCTGTACGCTGGTTAAGGCTCGGCTTTCTTTTCTTGTTCTGATTACGACTTTTGTCGGCTTCATAATGGGAACGACGGGCCCGATGGATTATCTTCTTCTCGCGGGCACGCTGTTTGGCACAGCGCTCAGCGCGTGTGGCGCCGCTGCTTTGAATCAATGGTGGGAGCGGGAATTTGATGCGAAAATGAAACGCACTCAAAATCGCCCATTACCCGCAGGACGCATGCATGCGCAGGATGCGCTTTACCTCGGAATTTTTCTTTCCGCTTCCGGGATTCTCCTCCTCGCTATTGCTGCAAACATCCTCACGGCTGTTCTCTCCGCGCTTACCGTGGGAAGTTACCTTTTTATTTACACACCGATGAAGCGTATCACTTCGCTGAATACGATCGTAGGTGCTATTCCGGGTGCGCTGCCTCCCATGATCGGATGGACTGCCGCACGCGGCGGACTGAGCATCGAGGCATGGCTGCTTTTCACCATTCTTTTTCTGTGGCAAATGCCGCACTTCCTCGCGATCGCCTGGATGTATCGTGAAGATTACACCGCCGGAGGATTTCGCATGCTGACCAGCGATGATGAAACCGGAAGCTCGACCTCGCGGCAAGCCATCATCTACTCGATGGCGCTTCTCGCGGTGAGTTTGTTGCCCGGCTTGATCCGGATGAATTCGCCGATCTATTTCTTCGGAGCCTTTCTCCTGGGGGCAGGTTTCACTGGCTGTGCAGTCCGCTTCAGCATGATTCGTAATCGCAATGCCGCCCGTCTTCTGTTTTTCGCCTCCATTCTTTATCTGCCTATATTACTGGCACTCATGGTAATGACCCGCATTCCATAATGATACCTGATGAAATCCGTAAAAAAAATCGCAGACTTCTTATTGCCCTTATCATTTTTGCACTTTCACTCACCGCGTTGATCATTATTCTCATGATCCTGCGCGGACCCACAAAAACTTACTGAAGAACCACACATCATTGTATTATGACCACCGCTGAATTGACCCACGACGAAGTCCACCAGGGCGCCACTCCCTCCACCGCGCGCTTTGGCATGATCATGTTCCTGCTTTCCGAGGCCATGCTTTTTGCCGCACTGTTGATCACCTACACCGTTCTTCGTATCGGACATCCTGGTGACTGGCCACCGCACGGCGCTCCTGATCTAAGGGTTCGTTTTCCGCTCACAATGATGAATTATGTGATGATCATTAACTCGTTCATCCTTATCAGCAGTTCGTTTACTTTCCATTGGGTCGAAGTGCAGATTAAAAAACACGGCAAGTCCGGTCTTTTTCCGCTTCTCGTAACCATTGCATTGGGCACCGTCTTCCTTTGCGTGCAGGGCTGGGAATGGAGTCACCTCTATGAAGAGGGAATGTGGTTCAGCAAAGAGATGTATGGCATTTACGGCTCCTGCTTTTTCGTAACGACAGGCTTTCACGGAATGCACGTTTTCGTCGGCTTGCTTCTTCTTATCTGGTGTTTTCTTCGTCAGGTTTGCTTTGGAAGCTTCACTCAAAAACACCATGTGGCGCTCGATAATGTCGGCCTCTACTGGCACTTCGTGGATGGCGTGTGGCTCGTGGTTTACACCCTTTTCTACATCATTTAATTTTGCAGGAAAATTTACGGCAGGGACCACGTGTCCCGAAATTCATCTGGGCGGGAGCGTTTATCGTTTTCGTACTCGTGGTTTTCTTTGGCTTTCGCTCCATGAAAGTGGGAATTCCCACGAATGGGAGAGTCTTGGACAACTATGGGGCAGTGCCTGATTTCACGCTGACCGATCAGACAGGAAAGCCGGTTTCGCTCAAGGATCTCAAGGGGAAGGTCTGGGTGGCGGATTTTATCTATACGGAATGCAAAGGGCCATGCCCGCTCATTACGAGTCGGCTACAGGAAGTAAACCAGGAGCTTGATAAGAGCCATAAGGATGTGCGCCTTGTTTCCTTTAGCGTAGATCCAGAAAACGATACACCTCAAGTCCTTGCAGAGTATGGAAAGTCGGTACATGCCGATCCAGAAAACTGGAAATTTCTTACCGGCACCCCCGCGGAAATACAGCATGTGGTGATGGACGGCCTGCTGCAATCCCTTGCCAAAGAGCCAAGTGGCACTCCCGCACACTCTACCCGTTTTGTCATAGTGGATCGCAATGGGAATATGAGGGCCTTTGAAGATGCCACGACCCATGAAGCCGTGCAGAAAACATTGCTGGATATTGGGAGCTTGCTTCGCGAACGGACGGGAGTAAACTCTAAGGAAGAGCAAACACCGCAAAAATGAAGCGTTTTTTCACATTACTTGTTATCTGGATTGCTATCGGCACGCAGTACGCCACGGCCTGTGAAGGTTGCCGTGCGCCGGGTGTTGAAGGCGAATATCAAACAGTAATGGCGGGTGTGGGATTTTCCTGGAGCATCATCCTTATGCTTACGATAGTTTTTTCGATTTTAAGCGGCCTTACGTGGTTTATTACCAAAACCTGCCGCATGGTGGATCAGCGGAATAATCCAAACTCACGTAGCGAGTGACCGTCCACGATCTGCCTGCCGTTAATGCCTCATTAAACGGTCTCAGCACTATTTTTATTTTATTCGGCTGGTGGTTTATTAAACACCAACGCAAAGCGCAGCACATCTTCTGCATGGTAAGCGCGCTGGTAGTTTCTACGGCGTTTCTTGGCTGTTACCTTTATTATCATACCCATGCGGGGTATATGACGCATTTTACTGCGAAAGGATGGCCCGCGAGGATTTACTTTTTCATCCTGATCACGCATCTGATTCTTGTTTTTCCAAGCCTTATCCTTGTTGTTTTGACGGTGATTCCTGCACTACGCTCGCGTTATGACAAGCACCGTCGTATCGCACCATGGACGGTACCCATCTGGTTATATGTTTCCATAACGGGGGTGCTGGTATATTTCATGCTCTACGTTTGGTACCCTGGAACACGATGACTGAGCCCGCTCCCAAATCCGGCATGGAAAATCCTGCCGTGCTGGATGCCATCGCCTACGATCAGCATACCGATGAAGTTACGCTTGCGATGTACGAGTTGAGAAACTGGTCCGATCTCGATCTTCAGCTTTTCCAATTACAGGAAAAATTGAATTCCTATGCTTCCTTTGCGCTCGATGGAGAACTTGCCGAGACCTATCCCGATTTTGTGGGGAAAAGAGTTCGCATTCAGCTTCGCACACCTCACGAACCACCGGATAAAGTCATGGAATTCGTGGCGCTTATTCGCGAGCAACTTTCCTTCCAGAATGTGATTTTCGAAGTCGTTCATATCGAGAACGACGAAAACGAGGGTTGCGGCGCGCCCGGTGGTTGTGGGTGTCAGCATTCCTGACTCGACTTACCGCTTTCGTAAAAATTTCGCTACAATCCGGCGAGATGAATTTTTGTGATTGCGGATGGTGATTTTGAAGCGTCTTATTCCCTGACTTATGAAACTCCAGGGAAAGGTCGCACTTGTCACCGGAAGCGCTCAGGGAATTGGGCAATCAATCGCAATTCGTCTGGCTCAGGAAGGGGCGGACATCATTATCGATGATCGGCAAAAAGGTGTTGAGACGGATAAAACGCTGGCGGCTGTGGAAGCGACAGGGCGAAAGGGATATGTCATTCAAGGCGATCTTGGGAATTTGAGTGATGATTATCGCGCTATCAAAGAAGGCGTGGAGAAGATGGGGAAGATCGACATCCTTGTGAATAACGCAGGTGTGGAGAAGCGTGCGGATTTCTGGGACGTGACGGAGAAGGATTTCGATTTCGTAATGAATATCAACCTCAAGGGCACGTTTTTTGCGACGCAGGATTTTGTAAATCATCTTCGTGAGACAAAACGTGGAGGAAAGATCATCAATATCAGTTCCGTGCACGAGGAGCTTCCGTTTCCGCATTTTTCGACGTATTGCGCGAGCAAGGGAGCGCTGAAAATGCTTTGCCGCGATCTTGCTATCGAACTCGCGCCGCTGGGGATCAATATCAATAACATCGCGCCTGGCGCCATTGAGACGCCGATTAACAAGCATCTACTTAACGACCCCGGGTTGCTCAAGGCTTTGTTGGGCAATATTCCGATGGGCCGTCTTGGCAAGCCTGAAGATGTCGCTGGGATTGCAGCGTTTCTTGCATCATCGGATGCGGACTATGTGACCGGCAGTACGTTCTTCGTGGATGGCGGGTTGCTTTGGAATTATCAGGAGCAGTAGCGCACGCGTATTGCGTTTCAGGCAGGGAACACGTTAAGATTTGCCGCAACCCCAAGAACTATGCCAAAGACGAAGTGCAGTCTCTATATCGATAGCCCGGACAATCGCCTTCAGTTCCCGCCCGAGGTGGTGCGGTTGTTGGAGGATTCAAGACGCGAGCAATTCTGGAAACTCTGGGGACCATATCTTTCGGAACGGCAATGGAGCACCGTGCGGGAGGATTATTCCGCAGGCGGCGATCCCTGGAATTACTTTCCGCACGAACACGCACGCAGTCGGACCTACCGCTGGGGCGAAGACGGATTGCTGGGATTGACGGACCGGTATTGCCGCCTATGCTTTTCCATGACGCTTTGGAATGGCAAAGACCGCATGATCAAAGAGCGGCTTTTCGGACTTTCCGGCCCCCAGGGTAATCACGGCGAAGACGTAAAAGAGCTCTACTACTATCTCGACGCGACCCCGACACACAGTTACCTCAAAGCGCTTTATAAATACCCGCAGGCGGAATACCCTTATGATGAGCTTGTAGAGGTAAATGGAAAACGTAGCCGCCTTGAGCAGGAGTATGAACTTCTTGATACGGGTATTTTCGACGAAAATCGCTATTACGATGTTTTCATCGAGTATGCGAAGTCCAGTCTTCAGGATGTTCTTATTAAATTTCGCATTGTGAATCGTGGTCCCGAGGCTGCGGTTCTCCATGCGCTGCCGACCCTGTGGTATCGCAATACATGGTCATGGGGAAAGATTCAGGAGGAATGCTTAGAAAAACCGGAAATAAAATGTGAGGATGGCGGACTTGTCGCAACGCACAAGACGTTTGGCAGTTATCGTCTGGATTTTGAACCCGGACCGGATGGGAAGTCGCCTGTATTTCTCTTTACGGAGAACGAAACCAATAGCGAAAAGCTGTTCAATACGCCAAACAGCCAGCCTTACGTAAAAGACGCATTTCACGAGTTTCTTATTCACGGAAAAACCGATGCGGTAAATCCAAAGCAAACGGGAACGAAAGCGGCAGGGCATTATGTTATTTCGATACCTGCCGGTGAGGAGGTGACGTTGCGTCTACGCCTGACAAAGAAGGAAGAGGCTTCGCCGCATCCTTTCGATTCCTCGTTTGAAGACGCTTTTTGTGCCCGTGTCGCCGAGGCGAATGAATACTACGACGATCGCATTGATGTAGGGGATGATGTTGAAAAAAGAAATCTCGCTCGTCAGGGGTACGCAAGTCTTCTCTGGTCGAAGCAGTTTTACTATCTCGTTCAAAGCGAATGGGCAGAAGGCGACACCAATAGTCCGCCGCCTCCACCAGGACATGCCACTCGCAACATCGATTGGCTGAACCTTTTTAACCGCGACATCCTCTCCATGCCGGATAAGTGGGAGTATCCGTATTACTGCACATGGGATACGGCATTCCACACGGTATCGCTTTGTCGTGTGGATTCCGCGTATGCAAAGGACCAGCTAATACGTTTTCTCCGCGAATGGTATCTGCATCCCAATGGGCAAATTCCCGCGTATGAATGGAATTTTTCCGACGTAAATCCTCCGGTCCATGCATGGGCGGCGTGGCGTGTGTATCGTCTGCCATGGCTTTCGGGAAAGAAGGACCGCGATTTTCTGGAGCGAGTTTTTCAAAAATTGTTGCTGAACTTTACGTGGTGGGTAAACCGTAAGGATCTCGATGGGAATAACCTTTTCGCAGGGGGATTTCTAGGGCTGGATAATATCGGCGTCTTTGATCGTTCGAAGCCACTGCCTACTGGTGGTACGCTCAAGCAGGCGGACGGCACGGCATGGATGGCATTTTACTGCATCCATATGCTGTCCATAGCACTCGAACTGGCGCAGGAAGATCCTGTGTATGAAGACCTGGCATCGAAATTTTTCGAACACTTTGTCCGTATCGTGCATGCGATGAATGAGCTTGGTGGTACGGGACTCTGGAATGAAGAGGACGGATTTTATTACGACATGCTGGAAGTGGACGGAAAGCATGTGCCCTTGAAGGTGCGCTCTGTCGTGGGTTTTGTGCCGCTTTTTGCCACGGCGATTATTCCAAAGAATTATGTGGATCGATTGCCGGATTTTTCTCAACGGGTAAGCTGGTTTTTGGAACACCGCCCGATGCTCGCGCACCATTTTCAGCAATTAAATACGTCGAACACTCATGATCATCACCTTCTTGCGATGACGACGCGCAACCATCTGGAGCGTGTATTGAAAATCATGTTCGATGAAAATGAATTTCTCTCTCCCTACGGGATTCGATCTGTATCGAAATACCATGAGAAAAATCCGTATGTGTACTGGGTAAAGGACCAAGCTTACTCGGTGGATTACGAACCGGGAGAGGGAACTACTGGTATGTTCGGAGGAAATTCAAACTGGCGTGGTCCCATCTGGTTCCCGATCAATTATCTCATCATCGAATCTCTTCGTACCTATCACCATTTCTATGGGGATACTTTTCAGGTGGAATTTCCGACGGGTTCGGGAAAAATGATGACCCTGGGTGCAGCAGCGGAGAATCTTGGCAAGCGGCTGGAATCTATTTTTCTTCCGGATGAAAATGGACGTCGTCCCTGTCATGGCGAGCAACCTCGCTATGCGAAAGATGAAGCCTGGAAGGAACTGGTTCTCTTCAATGAATACTTCCATGCGGAGACCGGACGCGGCTGCGGCGCGTCACACCAAACGGGGTGGACTGCGTTGATCACGGACATCCTCAATCTCGAAGCACATTGGGATTTTTAAGCGGAGTTTCTAACTCGTACGTAAAGTAGCTTCGTCGGCACCGATCAGGCTGCTCTGACAAAGCGTGGCGTACATTCCACCACGCGAGAATAGCTCCTCATGCCGCCCGCGTTCGATAATTCGTCCGCGCTCCATTACGAGGATCTGATCGGCGTGACGCACGGTGGAAAGACGATGCGCGATCACAAAGCTTGTGCGCGTTTCCATGAGACGATCCAGCGCCTGTTGGATCAGGCGTTCTGTTTCCGTGTCCACGCTTGCGGTCGCCTCATCGAGAATAAGGATGGGTGGATTTTTAAGGAGTGCCCGGGCAATCGAGATACGTTGTTTTTCCCCCACGCTTAAACGAACGCCACGTTCGCCGACCTGGGTGTGCAGCCCTTCCGGGAGACGTCGCACGAAACTTTCCGCATTCGCGATTTGCAGCACCTGCCACATTTCGTCTTCCGTTGCATCGAGTTTGCCAACGCGAAGGTTTTCCGCCGTCGTGCCGTTAAAAAGAAAGCTTTCCTGAGTGACTACCGCGATGGATTCCCGAAGGACATTACGCGGAAGTTCACGGAGCGGAATACTGTCTATACGTATTTCTCCAGAGTGGTATTCATAAAACCTTACCAGCAGATTCACGAGGGATGATTTTCCTGCTCCGGTAGGACCGACCAGCGCCACCATTTCGCCAGGTTTAGCATGAAGGTTAATATCATGCAGGACGGGCATATCATCCGAATACCGCGACTCCACGTGATCGAAAACGACATCGCCTTTGGACTCGACCTTGGCTTCACTTGAGACAAAACCCGGTTCCGCTGGCGTATCCATGAGTTCGAAAACACGTTCGCCTGCGGTCTGCCCACTCTGGAAAAGCTGATTGAGCTGATGAAGACGCCCAAGCGGCTCGTATAAAAAGCGAACGGCGACCATGAAGCCGAACAAGGCACCAATATCCAGACGATGATGCAGCACGCTGTAAGCGCCAAGGCTGGCGACAAACAGCAAGCCACAGTTTGACAAAAAACTCATGGAAGGGCTGTAGACCGCCCAGGTTTTCATCACGCGCAAGGTAGCGAGTCTGACTGTATTGCTGACGCCGTCGAAGCGCTTATGCTCCGTTTCCTCACTGACGTAGGTTTTGATCTGGCGAATTCCCGCGAGATTATCCGCGAGCAGGGAATTCATCGTCGATGCGGCCGCTCTTTGTTTGCGCATCTTGGGGCGCACAATCCACGTATAGATGCGGGCACCCGCAATCATGAAGGGCAGGGGAGTCATTGCCGCAAGCATGAGAAGAGGACTGATGCGAAACATCCACACGCCTACCACCAGAATTTGCATTACGGAAATAAGCCCCTGCTCGATGCCATCAATCAGCATGCGCTCCACGGCGGTGGCATCTTCCAGAAGCCGCGTCATGATATCGCCCGTGGTCCGATGATCAAACCAGGTGAGCGGGAGCGATTGGATGTGCGAATAAAGATCGCTGCGCAAATCCACGATCACGCGCTGCTCGAAGTGGTTATTGATGATAATGCGGATCGAATTCAGAAAATCCAGCAGGAAGAACGCGGCGAGACCTTTCAGAATCAGGGGAATCAGACGTTCAGAGTGATTTCCCCCTGCTACATCATTAATGATTTTTTGGGTGATGGTGGGGAAAACCACCAGCAGAAGGGTTGAGGTAATGGCACATAGGAACATGCCCGTCGCCATTAAATAATATCGTCTAAGATAGGGTAAAACTCGGAAAAAAACGCTCATTAGGACGGTGTAAAGA
>JBDTJR010000194.1:0-7459 GCA_039935735.1 Chthoniobacterales bacterium
TTTCCGTAATAGGTATGAATGAGTTCGTCCGCCCAGTCGTAGTCCATGTCATGAGAACTCAGCGAATCACCAAATTCCGCAAATATCTTCGTTCGTTCAGATTTGGTGTGAATGAATGTCGTCTCAAAATAGAAAATAATGCCCAGCCTCGCTAACGGGTCAAGGTCCGCACCGGCATCGTAGGAAAAAGAGTCCACAGGAATTTCCGTCGGCTGATAGCCAAACTCCTTCAAGCGCATATAGCCCATGCGGCAATGCCTCGACTCATCGAAACACCAGCGTGCGGCATCCTCCAGGAACTCCGGAGGGGCCTCTTCGGCTAGGTCGTAGAGGACTGCGGCGGCCATCTCCGTCGCCCAGACTTCGTTGAGATGATGCACCGCCGCCCGGACCTGTAGTTCAAGTCCTTGACCGGCGCCGCGGGCCGGATTCAACCGGTCGGGCCACGCAAAGGCGGG
The DNA here is from genome assembly GCA_039935735.1 of Chthoniobacterales bacterium. Lineage (GTDB taxonomy): Bacteria > Verrucomicrobiota > Verrucomicrobiia > Chthoniobacterales > JBDTJR01 > JBDTJR01. The sequence goes on from JBDTJR010000194.1 coordinate 459, forward strand.
ATTGGCAAATCGCTTGTCGCGAGCGGCATGCCGGGCAATCTCGAAGGGCATGCTGTCAGGCAAGGGAGTCGGTGCCAAAGGCGGATCGCAGGAAATACCGGTTGCGATCGTGGAAACCTCCAGTCCCGCAATCAACCGGTGAACGGCTGCCTGCCAAGCACCATGCAAGCCATTCGGATTTTCATCCGCCGAGGGCTTGTAATTCCGGTGCTGCTGTTCGATGTCGAGAAGGGCGTGACCCAGGATGCGGACCGTTGGTCCGTCGTCAAGAAGATCGGTCACCTCAAGATATGTGGAATAGAGCGATCTCACAAAAGGTTTCAGCGTCTTCTGGAGAGCGTGATAAAAGTCGGTTCCGCTGGGGGCATCCTGGAGCGTCTTGATAATGGCAAGAAGTGATTCATCCTCCTCAAGATCAATCCGCCGCTCCGGGTACCTGAGTTCCAGAACACGCTGGCGCAACTGGCCGGCGATCAAGGCATCTTGCCACATGCCTTCCGCCAGCGCGAGCTTCGTTTCCAAGTGCGCTGTTCCGGGAAGCCAGCCAGCCTGCATGAGAACCATTTCTCGCTGTAGAAAATAAAAACGTTTAAGGACTTTGGCCGCAGATCCGACCGTAAAATGGGAGCGGTTTTCGCGCGCAATGATCTTCATGAGTAGAGTCTACCGCAACGCGCCCGCACTGGCAAAGAAATCGAACTAGCAATACCTTCCAGTGAATGATATAGCTAGCTCTACCGATGAGCAGTATTCCACGCGCGCTCCATCTCCCTCCGCAAGGGCGATCCCGCTGGGTTTCCTCGCAGTTCGCGGAAACGAGCTTGGAGTATCTGTCTTGGGGTATGCGCCGTTACGATCGCCATCCGGTTCCGATGTCGCGCCATCCGGGATGGATCTATTTTTGCTCCATGAAAGGAGCTGCTATCTTTACATTTGAGGCCAGACGACTTCGTCTTGCCGCGGGAAACGCGCTAATCATTCATCCTGACTCGGCTTGCGCGATTTATGGTGAGAAAGAGCGAAGTAACGAAATTTTGACTTGGGTCTGGCGTGCGCCGCCAGAATTTCCCTCCTTGCGACCAAACCCCGGGCAATGGCAAAAACTCCGTCTTTCGGAGAACGCCCTCAAAAGAATTGCAGGCATCCATGCAGAATGCCGTCATGAAGTTGGGGAAGCGGACCAGTTTTCCAATGCCGCTCTCACTGCTTTGCGCACTCAGCTTGATCTCATTTTTGTGAGATCACAGTTGTCGAAAGCGCGGACCGGAAAGGAGTCCGTTCGTATCGAACTTGCGCTTCAATGGATGCGGCGAAACCTGGAATCGCGCCAGCCGGTTAATGATTTGTGCCAATATCTCAGAATCTCGGCCCCTACACTCTTCCGACTCTTTCAGCGGCACCTTCACCGCGCGCCACGTCATTGTTTCCAGGAATTGCGGATCGACAGAGCGAGGCAGCTTTTGGCGGAGGGACACATGGTAAAAGAAGTGGCGGCTCTGCTCGGGTACGCACACCCAAATGATTTAAGCCGGGCGTTGCGAGTCAAATAGCCGAAATTTTCCGAAAGATTTGGCTGCCGGGTATCAAGCTCGCGAACACCGAGGAGTCTGAAAATCCACAAGACCGTCCAAAGTCTTCCATTTACGGTAGACGGCTGCGACTGCCACCAAGCCGGTTCCGGCACCTACGGACTCTAGCCTAACTTTTGCCATCGCGGGATTGTTGGCGAGTGATACCCAGACCGTAATCCACGATGCGGATTGCATCGCCATATCCTATCCCGGTTTCCACGGGAGTCTCGTTGATTTGATCAAGGATTGCGTCTGCGAATTGGCTCTGGCCCAAAGGTACCTTGTTCCTGGTAGGTTCGTTTTCTTCGGAAGACTGTTTCATTTCTGTTTCTCGCTTTGCTACTGGTTCAGTTCGGATCGCTTTTTGCCTAAAAGCATGATTGCCGCGAGATGCCGACGGTATTTGTGAAAAATCCGACGCATCGCGAGGACTCGTCTCCGTGCTTCGGTATCTCGGCACAGATTGCGGACGATCCGAAGCACACCCCATACGCCTTCGTCCGCGATCAGTCGGCGGGGTGTGAGCAATCCCATCGGGAGTCGCGCTTTCGCCTCGATGGCAAAGCCCTCGATCTCCAGGAGAGTTCGCCATTCCTGCACGGTGAGGGGTTTCGCGCCGACGTGGATTGTTTCCGAAAGCGCCTGCTGGATCTCGCGCTTGACCGCCGGATCAAGGTCGTCCGGGACAAGACAAAGTTCATGGATGCCATAACGGCCCGCTGGCTTCAAGATGCGTACGGCTTCCCGCACGATCTGGGATTTCTGCTCCGATCCCTGCATGGTCAGCATCGCCTCGCCATAGACCACAGTGGCCGACTCGTCGGATAATCCTGTGTTTGAGGCACTGCCTACGATGCACTGATGACTGGAGCCGGTGAGCAGATGCCGGACTCGACGGGCTGCTGCTTCGTCCTGCTCGATGGCAGTGTAGGAGCGAGGATGGCACTCCAGCACAAGTCGCATCGTGACTCCAAGACCAGGCGCGAATTCCACTACCGAATCGGCCTCGCGAATGGCGAGCGCGCGCAGCATTTCGTGCGTCAGCTCGAGACCGCCAGGACGCAGCACCCGTTTGCCGAGCCGTGCCAGCAACCAGTGGCCCGGCATCTTGCCAACCGCCAGACCTGCTTTTGGGAGAGGAAGTTCAAGATCGGCGGACAATGCCGGTTTCCGCTTGTTCCCATCGCTCTCGACGTGCGCGTGGATGCCAGCGATTTTGTCAGGCTCTTCGTAGGCGTGTTTCAGTTTGATTTTCATATGTTTGGCTGCAGATCGAAATACACATCGTCTTCATTCTTTCCTCCATCACCGTTGTACCGTATCAAAAGCGATCATGGCTCGGCATTCTCCCGGTCCAGCAAATCCGCAAACTCGGGATTCCGTTTGATAAACCCGGCGACATACGAACAACGCGGAACAATCCGCCAACGCCGTTGCCGTGCTTCGTTGAGTGCAGTTCGAACCAAATCGGTCGCCAAGCCTCGACCGCGAAGTTCATCCGGAACATAAGTGTGATCGAAAATGACACGCTCTCCCTCGTGGGTGTAACTAAGGAAAGCAGCGGAAGCATTGCCTGCCCCCAACTCAAATCGCTGGAGTTGGACGTTGTGTGTGGCGGATAGTGACGAGGTTACAGCAGGCGCGGAATTACGAATGTCTGGTGAGGATACGGGGCGGCGGCGAGTCCAGTCGCCCTGCACCAAAGCTTTGATTTCGCGGGTCGAGTTTAACGACAGAACCTGTGCCGCCAACTTCTGAGCGTCAGGCAAACGGGTCGAACGAATAGCGTGCTTGATCTCCAGAAGCCGACCGGGGCTGACGCTGAAGTTCCGAAATCCCAAGCCAAGCAGGAGCATTGTATAAAAAGGGTCGCTGGCAATTTCACCACACAGCGAGATCGGTTTGCCCTTGGCTTTGGCCACAGTCGCCAGTGTGGCGAGCAATTGGAGCACCGCCGGATGCAGTGGTTCATAAGCTGAGGTTGTCTCATCACTGATGCGGTCAGCCGCGAGCAGATACTGCACGAGGTCGTTCGTGCCCACACTAAAGAAGTCAACTTCCCCGGCCAGTTGCCCGAGGAGCAGAGCGGCGGATGGAGTTTCGATCATTGCGCCGATGGGAATGGCTGGATTAAAGGGCTGACTTGCCAAGGTTAGTTCCGCCTTCGCCATTTCGATGGCATCTTTGGCCGCACGCAATTCATCCAAGCCGCCAACCATCGGCAGGAGGATGGCGACCGGATGGGACGCACTCAATCGAAGAATGGCCCGCAGTTGCGTCCGCAGAATCGTGGGATGCGCGAGAAGCAACCGCGTGCCTCGGCAGCCGAGTGCGGGATTGGCTTCGCGGGGCATCGGGAAATACGCGAGAGGTTTGTCGCTGCCGATGTCGAGCACGCGGATCACCGTTTCGCCCGGCCGAAGCTGCTCCGCAGTCGCCAGGTAGAATTGGAGTTGCTCCTCCTCCGAAGGGAAATGATCCTGCACGAGGAAGATAAACTCGGTGCGATACAATCCGACGCCGTCAGCCTTTACGTTTGCGGCCGTCACCGCGTCGGCGGTTTGCCCGATGTTGGCGCAGAGCTTTATTTCAACGTCATCCAAGGTGACCGCTGGCAGACCAATCAAACCTTTCAAGGCACTCTGATGAGTTTGTAAGTCGGCCTCCAATTGATCGTATTGGCACAATATCTCCTTTTTCGGATTGATGAACGCGCGACCGGCCAGCGCATCAACGATCACGAGGTCGCCCGCGCGGATCCTCTGCGTCGCCTGCGGCACTTGCACGAGCATCGGAATGCCCAAGGCGCGAGCGAGAATCGTGGCATGTGCGGTGAGGCCACCCCGCTCGACGATCAGCGCACGCACTCCGCGGCCTTCCAACCCTGCCACGGCGGAGGAAAATAACTCGCTGGTGATCAGCACACAGCCATCCGCATCGTCCGGAACAGCCTGTTGCGGATCGCTGACGAGATGATCAAACAGCCGTCTGCCCACCTCACGCAGATCGACTGCACGTTCACGCATGTAGGGATCTACCATGCGGGCAAATACCTCCAAAAGCCGCGCGATAGCTCGTTCCACCGCCGCCTCCACATTCATCCGCTCGCCAGAGCAGAATTCGCGCACTGCGTCTCGCAATTTAGGTTCGCCTACCATGAGGATTTGCGCGCCGAAGATTTCCGCCTCCGCAAGGCCGAGACCGCGCCGCACGTCGGCTTCCACTTGTGTAAGCGTTTCCACAACCGCGGCGACCGCTTCATCGAAACGCTCCAGCTCCTTCGGCACCTCTTCCTCGCTCACCCGCCGTTGTGGCACGACCATTTGTCGGGCGCAATCGCATAACACCGCGTGGCCCCGTGCCAAACCGGAGGAGGCTACGCTACCCAGGACCATGTCGACAGCGATCGGCGAAAGAGCGTCAACGGCGTTCATCGTAGTCCATATTTAAGCCACTAAAGCTATAAACACAATACATCTTTTGTGCGCGACAGGCGACCGAACCTGTCCTAAAGATACACTCCGTTTGCATCTTTTCTTGAACTTTCACTCACCTCCCACGATGGTGCGTCAGATGAAATTGAGTGCTTATTCCGATTACTCGCTCCGCGTTCTCATGCAGGCCGCGGTGCGCAGTCCGCACCGAATCACAGTGGACGAAGTGGCTGGCACTTTCGGCATTTCACGAAACCATCTAGTCAAGATCGTGCATGACCTGGGACGCAGCGGTTATCTCGAAACCTATCGGGGGATTGGTGGTGGGTTTACCCTGGGGCAGCCAGCGGACGAGATTGGCGTAGGCAACATCGTCCGGCTTTGCGAAGAAGGCGAGTCGGTGATTGAATGCACGCACCGGCGAGAAGGTCCGTGCCGGCTCCGTCCCGTCTGCCAGTTAAAAACTGTAATCGATGAGGCGTCCGCCGCCTTCTTTGAGGTGCTCGATCAATACTCGTTGGCCGATCTCGTGGCGAAACCATCGCGATTGCGGCACGTGCTGGGACTGAGTTTATGAATAATGTGATCTTCCCCCCAAGCCCAAGACAAAGTCAGGTTGAGAGTTTGCCATAAAGCGCAGAAAGAAAACAACCCACAATGAAACGAGCAAGACATTGCGAAGAACAAATCATCATAGTCTTTAATAAGGTGTAAGCCGGAGGCAACGGTGACGACAATACCCAGCGACTGCATAGCTTTTTGACAAGTCTTCCTCCGCTAACCCTTGCCAAAGAGCAGAGAAACAAAAAACCAACACACCTTCGAGAACACCTAACCGTCGAAAGCTAAATCCGCCGCTGGTTCAGAAACCCGAAGCAGGTCAGCCTTGTCGATGGAAAGTGCCTTTGTTAGTCTCATTACCTATGCGAACATCCTTAAATGGAATATCTGCTATTGTTCGCGATTTCCCCTTGTCTTATTTCTCTGCAGTGATGGCGACGGGCATTGTGGCTTCAGCCGCTAATGCATGGGGGCAGACATTGCTGGCACATGCACTTTTTGGCATTGCCTGTGCTTTATATATTATTTTTGTGGTGATTTCCATTTGGCGGTTGATTGTAACGCCATCAGGGTTTTTTTCGGATCTTCAGCATGAAAAAACGGGTATAGGATCATTAGCCTTGGTGGCTGGAACCTGTGTGCTCGGCGCGGGATTTGTATCCCTATTTGATCAGTTAAATGTTGCTTATGTTCTCTGGGCGATAGGGTTTATACTATGGGTAGTTCTATTGTACTGGTTTTTTGCCATAGCCATAGCAGAAGAACCGAAACCCGGACTCGAAAAAGGTTTGAATGGAGCGTGGTTACTGGTTGTCGTCTCCACGCAATCGGTTTCCGTGTTGGGCATGGCAAAGGGAGGCGAGTTGTTATGGCATCCACTACAGATGCTTTTTTGTTTGGGAATGTTTTTGCTCGGTTTATTCCTTTATATCCCGCTTATCTCGCTGATTTTTTATCGATGGATGTTTCTTCCGGTAAAGCCTGAAGCATTGACTCCTCCCTACTGGATTAATATGGGCGCGCTGGCCATCACGACACTTGCCGGAGCGAATCTCATTCTTGCAGCGCCAAGGTGGGAGTTGTTATCGCATCTCGTGGTTTTCATCGAGGGAATCACTTTGCTTGCATGGGCAGTGGCTACGTGGTGGTTGCCGTTATTACTTATCATCGGTGTTTGGCGGCATATCATCCAGAAATACCCATTGCGGTATGACCAGCAATACTGGTCCATGGTGTTTCCTCTTGGAATGTATTCCTTCGCCACCTTCCATTTGGCCAGAGCGATGCACATCGAGATGATTAAGCCCATCTCTGCTGGCTTTGCCGTCATTGCGGTTCTTGTATGGTTGATTGTATTTATCGGGTTTTTACGTCATCTGAAAAAAGATGAGCAAGTTGAAATGCCCTAAAGAAAAATATTTCGTGGAGTGTGCGG
>JBDTJR010000195.1:0-5908 GCA_039935735.1 Chthoniobacterales bacterium
CTGCCTGATTACTCTCTCCCTCCTCTCGATCGCCCATGCGGATACGCTGGATACGGGATTTTATTTCTATCTCTCCACGGAATTTGAAGGCGCGAACCGTGTGCTGGACGTGGTGAATGATGGGAAGAAAAACGACAAGCTTGCGCTGGCGAAGACGGATGAGGTGCAGGGGCAACTCTGGAAGCTGACGCCGGCGGCGGCTGGAAGCTACCGACTCACGACGCAATGGCGCGGGGCGAAGTTTTCGCTAGATGTATTCAACGACGCGGACGAAAAGAGCAGCTCTCTCTATCTTGCTCCGAGCGACGAAGTGACGGGTCAATTTTGGAAGCTGACGAAATCTACGGAACCAGTGAAGTAGGGCGAGGAAGCTCTGGAGTGGCGAAATCCGATAGTTTCTCCAATCGAACGCGAGCCACCAATAGCCGTCCACTTCGCAGGCAAATGCTTCCGCGAAAGCCTTCAGACGGTATTCAATATCTTTCAAATAAAGCGGTGAACGGCCTGCGGTTAATTTTGCTTGTTTGAATTCCTTTACCGCTTCGCTGACCATTTTAGGCGTAAGCCCTTTACCATGGTGACGCATATAAAACCGAGCCGCCTCGATAAGGGAATTACCGTCGAGTACCTTTCGCGCTTGAGCGTATTCAGCGGCCGCAGAATCAAGGGGTACATCGAATTCACGCACAGCGTCCAATGCACGACCGTAGGTCAATCGATCTTTGCCATTGAGTTGAAGGGCATCGATATCGCCTCTTCCCAATTGCGCAACTTTCGCGATTGCTTCCGTATGCGCATCCTCAGCGGAAGTGAAATTCGAGCGATGACGTTTCCCCGCTATGTGATAGACGACTCGAAAGTATATTCCGGACGGCTTTTTCTCCTGATAGATTTTAACAATCGAAGACCCCTTTTTAAGGGTATAGGGGTATTTCCCCTTTTTAGACGTTTTTGGCATAGGTATTGGATAACAAAATTGCAGTCGCAATTTTAGCCGAAAACTGCCCGAAAACGCGATAAAAACTTACGCTTGTTTTGGTAAGTTACTCTAGTAGAAAGAGATAAAGTGGAGCGGGTAGAGGGAATCGAACCCTCATGGCCTGCTTGGAAGGCAGGAACTTTACCACTAAGCTATACCCGCGAAAGTGAAAGACTGTAAGCGGTTTGCCAGAAATTTCAAGGGGCGTCAATAGAGGATGAAGGTGGACTCGGAATTCTCACGAATTCTGCTACGAGGAAGGGGAGTTTTGCGGGGGGAGGACGGAATTGCTGGCTTTCAGCTCCCCTACGGGCTGCACGACGTGCAGGCGATGTCACTTCGTTCCATTCTCACGAATTCCGCTACGGGAGGCGGAGACGGTGTTAACCGACGGTGGGAAGGAGTTGGCGGCTGATGGCGCGGTCGAGCGAGAGCAGGCCGGCGCCGGAGAAGACGAGGGAAAGGCTGATGACGGCGAGGATGCCGGGGAGTTGCATTTCGGGGAAGCTTCCCTGCCAGTAGATCAAACCGGCGGCACTGCCCATGAGGACGAAGCCGCCGAAGGCTGCGATGCGGGTGAAGAGCCCGAACGCGAGAAGCAGGCTGAATATGAGCTCGGAGAGGGTGGCGACCATGATGAGCACTCCGGGAAGCGTGGCGAAGCTGGGCGATGTCCAATCCGTTAATACGGGGACGTCGCCAAACCAGCCAAAGAGCTTGTGGCTGGCGTGGTGGAACAAGAGGACGGCAAGCAAAAGACGGAGCAGGGTCGGCCCCATGTTCTTTCCCGTCGCAAAAAAGCAGTACACCGGGTTGGAGGTCACTGGGCGTAGCTAACCAAGTCCGGGGCGGGATGGAAAGGAAAAGCTGCGGGGCGTGTGGATTTCGCTCTTGTTGTCTATCGAGATTCCAGAGAGAAAATCGGCGATGCAAAAACGCGACGTTTCCCCGCAGACGGCCTACCTGCTCCCGTTTGGGTTATTTATGGGCGGGCTGCTGCTGCTGTCGCTGGTGCAGGGGCTGGGTAGTAAATTTGCGTATCCGTTTTTGCAGCATCCGGAGTTTTGGGTGTATCCGCTGCAAACGGTGGTGTGCGGACTGGCGGTTGTTTTTTTATGGCGGAACTATTCGTTTCGTTTCAACTCGGGGATTTTGTTGGGGGTGCTGGCGGGACTGGTGAGTCTGGGGATTTGGATTTCGCCGCAGGTGATTTTTGGCAAGGCGGCGCGGGTCGAGGGATTTAATCCCGATTTGTTGCAGCCGGGGTCTTTTTATTACTGGTGCGAAGTGGGGCTGCGGTTTTTGCGGCTGGCGCTGGTGGTGCCGTTTTTGGAGGAGATTTTCTGGCGCGGGTTTTTGATGCGGTATTTTATTAAACCGAAATTTACGGATGTGCCATTTGGGACGTATCAGACGTTTTCGTTTCTGGCGGTGGCGGTGCTTTTTGCGCTGGAGCACGGTATGGTGGACTGGATTCCGGCGGTGCTTACGGGGCTACTTTATAACGGGCTGGCGGTGCGCACGAAGAGCATGGGCTCCTGTGTGATCGCTCATGCGGTGACAAATCTGGGGCTGGGCTTTTACATTATGGCGACGAAGCAGTGGGGTTTCTGGTAGGGTCTATTTTATGAAGGTTGCCTTCGCACAGATCAATACGACGGTGGGGGACTTCGCGGGGAACGTGGAGCGGATTCTTGCTGCGTACGAGAAGGCGAATGCGGAGGGGGCTGACATTCTTTTAACGCCGGAACTGGCGATCACGGGCTATCCGCCGCAGGACCTGGTATTCAAATCGCGCTTCGTGCCGGAGAACCTGAACGCGCTGGAAACGCTACAAGCGGCGATGCGGGAGACGGCGCTGGTCGTGGGATTTGTGGATAGCAATCCCGGCGAGAATGGACGGCCTTTTTATAATGCTGCGGCGATTCTCGAACGGGGCAAGCCGATACAGATTGTCCACAAGTCGCTGCTGCCGACATACGATGTTTTTGACGAAGCGCGGTATTTCGAACCGGCATTTGGCAGTGAGCCGGTGGAGATTCACGGATACAAAGTGGGCATTACGATTTGCGAGGATATCTGGAATTCGGAATATCTCCCGAGGGAACTTTACGCGTGCAAGCCGGTGCAGCATCTTGTGGAACGTGGCGCGGAGGCGATTCTCAATATCAGCGCGTCGCCTTTTCAGCTCGGAAAGCCGAGGCAGCGCAAGGAGATGATTTGCGCGCTGGCGAAGAAATATGGCGTGCCGTTTTTTTACTGCAATGCGGTGGGGGGTAATGACCAACTGGTATTTGACGGTAACTCCCTGGCGGTGAGCGCGGAGGGGAAGGTCATTAGCGAGGCGCCGGCTTTTGAGGAATGCTGGGGGATGTTTTCCCAATCCTCGTCCAACACCGGGACGCGCGAGGATATGGAGGATCTGCACGATGCGCTGGCGCTGGGACTGCGCGACTATATGCGGAAGTGCGGATTCACGCAGTGTGTGCTGGGACTGAGCGGTGGTATTGACTCTGCTATCACGGCCTGTATCGCAGTGAAAGCGGTGGGGAAAGAAAATGTCATGGGTGTTGCGATGCCCGGCCCCTACTCTTCCGAGGGAAGCGTGAGTGATGCAAGGGGATTGGCGGAGAATCTTGGGATTCAATATTTGAAAATTCCGATCCTCAAATCTTTTGAAACGCTGAAGGCGCAAATGCGGGAATCTTTTGACGGGAAAGCTGAAGACGCGACGGAAGAAAATATGCAAGCGCGGTTGCGTGGAATTACGCTGATGTCGCTTTCGAATAAATTTGGCAGTCTATTGCTCACCACGGGAAACAAGAGCGAGCTGGCGGTGGGTTATTGCACGATCTATGGCGACATGTGCGGCGGGTTGGCGGTGATTTCCGATGTGCCGAAGACGATGATTTACGAATTGGCAAAATGGATTAACCGTGAGGAAATGCTCATTCCCGTGGATACGATCACGAAGCCGCCGAGCGCGGAATTGCGCCCCGATCAGAAGGATCAGGATACGCTGCCGCCGTATGAGATTCTCGATGAGATTTTGCGCCTCTATGTGGAGGAGAATTATTCGGGCAGGGAGATCGTCGAGTGTGGGTTCGAGGAAACGATCGTGCGCTGGGTGATCCGGCGTGTGGATCTCAATGAATATAAACGCGAGCAGGCCGCGCCGGGGCTGAAGGTGACGGGACGGGCTTTTGGCATCGGACGCAGAATGCCGATTGCGCAGCGTTTCGAATAAAAGGCTGATTTTGTCAGGAGTTATTGACTTTCAATACTACGCTAACGAATTATTCGCCAAATGACGGGTCTTTATTTCATCGCCGTTTTTTTTATCAGCTATCTCATTGGGTCAATCCCCGGAGGTTTCCTGATCGGACGCGCGCATGGCGTGGACCTGCGCAAGGAAGGCAGCGGCAATGTCGGCGCGACGAATGCGCTTCGCGTGCTGGGGAAGAAATGGGGCTACATGGTCTTTGCGATCGATTTTCTCAAGGGTGTGTTCTCGGTGCTGCTGGCCTGTCATGGCTACTTCCTGCTGCATAATTTACCGGCGCCGGATTACGTCTCGCTGGCGGGAATCACCGCCGCCGTGGCCTGCGTGCTGGGGCATAATTTTCCCGTCTGGCTGAAATTCAAAGGCGGCAAAGGCATCTCGACCTCGGGAGGGATCATCATTGCGCTTTATCCGTGGCAGGTTTTTGCGGGGGCAATTACGTCGTGGATGGTGCTGTTTTTTACGACCCGATATGTTTCCATAGCTTCCATTGCGGCTTCGCTGGCGCTGCCGGGTGGGTTACTGGTGTTATTTTTGCTCGGTAAAACGGACGCGTGGCTGCTGGGGAGCGGGGTGCTGCTTTGCGCGATTGCGCTATGGCGGCATCGCTCAAATATCGTTCGTCTCTTCAATGGGACCGAGCCGCGATTTACCCGAAAGAAAAAGGATGCGGCGGAGTAGCGTCTTTTTGACTTTTATCGGAGGCAACAACGCGCTTTGATGCCCTTGCATGATTAAAAAGATCAGCGTTGTCGGAGCAGGTGGCTGGGGCACTGCGCTCGCGGTGTTACTGGCGGAGCATCAGCTTCCGATCCAGCTCTGGGCGCATCTTCCCGAGCATGTCGAGGAACTCGTCAGCAAGCGTGAGAATGTTACCTATCTGCCGGGCATTCCCCTCCCCGCGAATATTCAGCCCACTGGAAATCTTGAGGAAACGCTCGATGCGGATGTGATCCTGATGGTGACGCCATCGAAGGCCGCGCGCGAAGTCATCACGGCCATTGCGGAGAAGAAGCCTTCGGCGAATACGATCTTTGTAAGTTGCACAAAGGGGATTGAGCACAAGACGGGAAATTTAATGAGCATGGTGTTTGAGGAATGCCTGCCGGGCAATCGCGTCGCCGTTCTCTCTGGTCCGAACCATGCGGAGGAAATCGCGAAACATATTCCAGCGGCGTGCGTGATTGGTTCAAAACACGAAGACGCGCTCCAGGAGCTTCAACATCTTTTCATGCTGCGAACATTTCGCGCCTATACGAGCGATGACGTGGCGGGAATTCAGCTCGGCGGTGCGTTGAAGAATATTTTCGCAATCGGCGCGGGTGTTTCGGACGGTTTTAAAATGGGAGACAACGCGAAGGCGAGCCTCGTGACACGTTCGCTCGCCGAAATGACGCGGCTCGGCGTGGCGATGGGCGGGAAGCGCGAGACTTTTCAGGGATTAAGCGGGATTGGCGATCTCATGGTGACGTGTTTCAGCCAGCACAGCCGGAATCGCAGCTTCGGAGAACGGATTGGGCGCGGCGAAACCACGGAGGCGATTCTACAGTCCATGAAAATGGTGGCCGAAGGCGTTCCCACTGCACGGAGTGCGCATGAATGCGCCCAGCGATTGAAAATAGAAACTCCTGTCATTGATCAGATAT
>JBDTJR010000196.1:0-8389 GCA_039935735.1 Chthoniobacterales bacterium
GAAGCTGCCGTGCTTCGCACCCAGCGCGATCTTGATCAGGCCAAGCTCGACCTCAGCTACTGCACGATCAAAGCAGAAATCGACGGAGTTGTAACACGCCGGAATGTTAATCCCGGAAACAATGTCCAGGCCGGACAGAGCCTTATGGCTATTCGCTCACTGAGCGACATCTGGGTGGATGCAAACTTTAAGGAGACGCAGCTCCGTGACCTGCGTATCGGCCAACATGTCGATCTTGAACTCGACATGTATGGCGGCAAAAAGAAATTCGACGGTCGCATCTCGGGTTTCACAATGGGTACCGGCTCGACCCTAGCGCTTCTCCCTGCACAAAATGCCACGGGAAATTTCGTGAAGGTCGTGCAACGCCTTCCCGTTCGCATCGATCTTATAAACTACGATCCCGACAAGCTTCCGCTCTTTGTCGGCCTTTCAGTGACACCGACCGTCGACTTGAAAACTCCGCCATCGGGACCAGACGCTGGTAAATTCCTCCAGCAGTCAACCGTACCCGCCGCAGCCGCTTCACCCAGCCCTGCAAAATGACCGCTGGCTCTCCAGCCATGACAGGTTCGGGGGTGATAAGCGCACCCGCCGCGCCGCGCATCTTCAACCCGTGGCTCATCGCGCTCGCCGTGGTGATTCCCACCTTCATGGAGGTGCTCGATACGACCATTGCAAATGTCGCCCTTCGCTACATCTCCGGCGGCCTGTCCGCTGCCGCTACGGATAGCGAATGGGTTATCACTAGCTATCTTGCCGCAAATGCCATCATCCTTCCCATATCAGGCTGGTTGGCCGCGCATCTGAGACGTCGTCGATACTTTCTGATCTCGATTGCGATTTTCACTATCAGCTCCGTACTTTGCGGCATGGCAACAAGCCTGAATCAATTGATCTTTTTTCGCATCCTTCAGGGTCTCGGAGGCGGTGGTCTCCAACCTTCCAGCCAGGCAATTCTCCTCGATACCTTTCCCGCTGAAAAGCAAGGTGCCGCACAAACCTTCTTTGGTGTCGCGGCTCTTATCGCGCCCGTTCTCGGTCCTACTCTCGGTGGCTGGATCACTGATCAGTATTCCTGGCGCTGGATTTTTTATATCAATCTCCCCATCGGTATTCTCGCCTTTCTCTTCTGTGCCTTCACGGTTAAGGATCCGGAGTATCTTCAAAAGGAACGGGCCGAATTGAAAAAAGCGCCTTTCCGTTTCGATACCATAGGTCTTGGCCTTCTGGTTCTCACGATTGCCTCATGGGAAGTTCTACTCAGCAAAGGCCAGGAGTGGGATTGGTTCGGCGACGCTTTCGGACGCGTGCAATTTATTGCCATTCTGCTGGTCGCCGCTGCAGGCGGCCTCATTTACTGGGAGACCCGGCACAAGAATCCCATTATAAATTTCAAGCCTCTCAAGGAGAGAAATTTCGCGCTCTCGTGCATCATTATCTTTTGCTCATTCGGAGTGCTTTATGGAACAAGCACACTACTGCCCGCTTTGCTGGAATCGCTCTTTGGCTACGATGCTTTTCACGCTGGCCTCGTTCTGTCACCCGCGGGTTTTTTCACCATTCTTGCAATCATCGTCGTAGGTATATTACTCGGCCGTGGTTTCGATGCGCGTTGGCTGATCATGTTGGGGTTGTTTTTGCTCGCGTTCGGAAATTTCTGGATGTCGCGCATGAATCTTGAGATCGCGCCAATACAAGTCATCTGGGCGCGTGTCGTCATGATCGCCGGCCTGGGCCTCGTCTTTGCTCCGGTCAATGTCGCCGCCTATCTCTACATGCCGCGGGCAATGCGCGGTGCCGCCGTTGGTCTTCTCGCGCTCCTGCGCAATGAGGGTGGTAGCGTGGGTACTTCTCTCGGCCAGACCATCGCCGAACGCCGCGAGCAATTCCACGCTCTGCGCTTAAATGAATATCTCGACCCTTTTAATCCCACCGTGACGAATTTCCTGTCGCAGGCCAAAGCCGCATTCCTTCAGCAAACCGGCGATCCCGTCGCTGCACAACAAATGGCCCTGCAGGCCCTGGCAAATTTACGTAATGAGCAAGCCTCTTCTCTTTCTTACTTCGACTGTTTCTTTATCTTCGCCATACTCTCGGTCGTGATTGCTTTCCTCACTCTTCTGATGAAACGATCCGTCGTAGAAAAGGGCACTCACATCGCTGCAGAATAAATAAAATGAATAACTGGCTCACATGGTCGCTTCTCTCCGCGCTTTTTGCCGGAGCCACTGCTGTACTCGCGAAGGTCGGCGTTGAAAATATTAACTCCAACCTCGCAACCGCCATCCGCACAACCGTCATCCTGCTTTTCACATGGGCGTTCGCAGCCCGCGCGATCTCACCAGAGGCCTTTGCAAATATCTCCCGGCGCACATGGTTGTTTCTTGTCCTTTCCGCGATAGCGACAGGACTCTCCTGGGTTTGCTACTTTCGCGCGCTACAACTTGGCCAGGCTTCACAGGTCGCACCCATTGATAAACTCAGCGTGCTCTTCGCTATCGTGTTTGCCGCTTTCTTCCTCGGCGAAGCCGTCTCTTGGCGTCACTGGGCCGGTGGTGCGCTCATTCTTGCCGGCGCTATTCTACTCGCCAGACGTTAAAGATACGAAAATCGGATTATAAGCGTCGGCCCTGAATAATCCGAACAAGGATTATAATGATCGCGATTACGAGCAGGACATGAATAAAGCTCCCGATCGTGTATCCGCTCACCAGACCGAGCAACCAAAGAATGATCAGAACTATCGCAATTGTGTATAACATAGAATTATTCCTTTTGATGTGTGCAAAACTGTCACCAGCCCGCAAATTGACTTCGCCGAAGAATCGCAGCTAACAAGGTTGCCACGCAATATTTATTTCCCATTTTGGACTACTCGTCCTGCCTGTACCGATCAGGAAATAAAAATGGATAAGCCAGTATGCTAAACGGAATAAGCAGAATCAATCCCCACCAAAAGGAATACCCCCTCGCCTTCGATTCACATCCCAAAGCAAAAACCCAAAGCACCGAAGCTGGCACCGCGCATCCTATCGATAAATACCATCCAAGGCTGTGTACTTGAAAAAAACCAATCTGAGCAAAAACCGTGGCTCCCGTCAGAATAATCCCGGCCAAAGCAGCAAAAAAAGCAATCCTATGAAGTCTCTTATGTTTTGTATCTGAGGATTCTTTCACAGCTGAAATCACGAACGTCATAATCCTATTTTTTCTCCAGCAGCCAATGCTCAAGCGCGGCTTGAAGATCGGAGGGGCGCACCGGTTTGGTAATGTAATCGTCCATACCAGCTGCGAGACATTTTTCGCGATCACCCTGCATCGCGTGAGCTGTCATCGCAATGATGTAGATCGGACGGGAATATTCGCTACGAATTCGTTGTGTCGTTTCATAGCCATCGAGATCGGGCATCTGACAATCCATTAAAATGATATCATAGGAGACGCGTTTAAGCGCCTCCAGCACCTCAACTCCGTCTGCAACAGCGTCCACCTGATATCCAAGCTTGTGAAGTTGTCGTATCGCCACCTGTTGATTAATTTTGTGATCCTCTGCCAAAAGAATACGCACGGCGGCACGGCTCGAACTATCGCTTCGATGTAAATCCTGAGTTGCAGTAGAACTTGCAGGATCGATGCCTTGCCGGCCTAGGACGGTAACTAGACTATCGTATAAAGACGATTGCTTAACCGGCTTGACGAGATATTGCTCAATACCGGCAATTTTAAACCCATCCGTATTTAAATGATGTCCCAGGGAACTGAGCATAATCAATCGGGTTTTCGCGATGGTACGGTCTGCCTTAATCGCCTGAGCCAGCATAAAGCCATCCATTTCCGGCATCTGCATATCGAGAATTGCGAGATCAAAAGATTTCTTCTTTCTTGCTTCGCACCGGAGGGCCTCCAACGCTTCAGGCCCCGAAGAAACCGCACGACACTTCATCTTCAAGCCTTCAAGATTAAGCTGCAGGATCTGACGATTCGTCGCATTATCATCTACGATTAGAACATTAAGATTGGCTAAGCTTTCCTTGCTACGGGGCCCGGGAATATTTTCCTGTTTTTCAAAACGTGCCGTAAACCAAAAGGTCGATCCCTTTCCAATCTCGCTCTCTACACCGATTTCTCCCTGCATCATCCCGACAAGTTGACTGGCAATTGCCAATCCAAGGCCCGTACCTCCATATTTACGAGTGGTAGAAGTATCTGCCTGATTGAAAGGATGAAAAATGTGCTCCCGAGCTGCGGGTTCGATTCCGATGCCGGTATCTGTTACTTCAAAGCGTAGAAAAATATCGGCAGGAGTTTCGGAAAGACAGGATACGCGCAAGACTACCTCACCTTCTTTCGTAAATTTTACCGCGTTACTAATGAGATTATTTAAAATCTGACGCAAGCGCCCGGCATCACCTCGAAGATAGGTAAAGACCTCAGGCTCCACAAGCTGCACAAGCTCCAGTCCTTTTGACTGCGCCTTCTCTGCAAGCAACTGCAGGGTATCCTCGACCACCTTCTGCAAATCAAAGTCGAGTATTTCGAAGGTTAACTTTCCTGCTTCGATTTTTGAAAAATCGAGGATATCGTCAATAATAGTAAGTAATAGATCACCACTATTGCGGATAGTTTCTGCAAACTCACGCTGCTCGTGACCCAGTTGAGTATCAAGCAGCAGACCGGCCATGCCCATGACTCCGTTCATGGGAGTACGAATTTCATGACTCATATTAGCCAGGAATTCGCTCTTGGCCTTGCTTGCCGCCAGTAGTTTGGCGGACATTTCATTGGCGCGCTGTGTGGCCTCGGTTAATTGCACGTTCGTCGTATTGAGCTCCACATTGGCAACCTGCAGATCATGTGTCCGCTCTTTGACACGTTGCTCAAGATCCTCCATACGACGCCGCGCATCCTGGACAAGTTGCCATTTTTCGGTGAGTGCGCTGGCTAATTGCAAAGCCTCAATATTATCAAAAGGCTTTTTCAAAATCACCCAACGATCTGAGTGACCAAGTTTTTCGAGCATCTCACTCCATGAGTAATCCGAATAAGCCGAGCAGATCACAATCTGAACATCGGGATTTTGCTCCCATATTTTGGCAACCGTTTCCACGCCGTCCAATCCCGGAGGCATGCGGATATCGACAAATGCCATAGCATAAGGGCGATTTTCCATCTGCGCCTGATTAATCAGCGACACCCCCTCCTGTCCTTGAAATGCAGAGTCTATTTCAAAACTCAACCGCGGGGCCTGACTCTCTGTCGCGCCAAATAAGACGCTCTCAGCCTGGGACAATGCAGAATCCCCACCGCGTCCCGATGTAAAAATCTTCTGAAAGTCCTGATGAATCGCCCTGTTATCATCGATCACCAGAATACGCTGATTAGAAACTTCGTTGATTTTCTTACTCATGACTCAGTCGACTCTATGGGTTGAAAAGGAAGCTCTAGGGTGAAGGTTGCCCCTTTGTTGACACCCTCACTGAAGGCCGTTAAGGAACCACTCATTTCCTTCGCTGCCATCAACGCGCCATGAAGGCCGAAACCATGACCGCTTTCCCGTGTTGTAAATCCATGAGTGAAAATTTTGGATAAGTTTTCTTGAGAGATTCCTACTCCCGTATCGACCACGGAGATTCGAATCCTCCCATCCCCGTTCCCTACGCATAATGTCAATTCCTTGGTGGGATTTTCAGATTCATCGCAGGCATACTTCGCATTTCGCACGAGATTGATCAGAATCTGCAGAACCTTGTGCTTATAGACATAAACCGATGGCACTTCTGCATATTTACGATGGACTTCAACGTTATGTCGAGTCAGGGCGCCCACATTCATACGCAAACTATCTTCCACAAGCTGGGTAATATTGACAAGTTCCTTCGTGCTAGCAAGCTTGGCATACGTTTGCTGCATTGCTACGATATCCTTGATGTGCTCGATATTCTCACGAAGCGAGCTCAACTCGCCGACAGTCGCATCCTGTGAGGATACAAGATGCTGCGAAAATTCCGTGAGATACGTCAATAGCTGCTTCCCCTTGGGATCATTGGCTGTAAAGGACTCCAAATCCTTCTCATGTTCACGAAGCAATGCCACCGCCTTCACAAGATTCCCGGCCTTGGATTGCTTAATGCTTTCTGAGACCAGATTTGCGGAAACATTCACGCTATTGAGCACATTACCGACATTGTGCAGCACATTGGTGGCGATCTCCGCCATGCCCACCACGCGCGAAGTATTAAGAAGGTCCTGATGCGCCTTTAAAAGCTCGCCTTCGATTCTCTCTCTTTCAGCGATTTCAGTCTCCAGTACCCGACGTTGCTCTTTTTGAACCTCCAATGCCAGGTTCAACTCTTTCGTACGCAAAGCAACCTTCTCCTCGACGATGAGATTCGTGTTTTCCACTTGCGCCTGCCGGATAGCCCCGTTTTTCATGACCGTCAGACTGTGATTAGTGAGTATTACTAGAAAAATATCCTCAAAAATCACCCATCCCGCATGCTCCAGCCATCTCCAGTAGCTGGTGATAAAAACCCCAAAAACCGATTGTGGCCAAAACACTCCGCGTAAAAAATGATCCAAAGCGACAACAATCGTTGCGGATAGCAACACCTTCCAATCTCGATAAAAAGCCAAAATCGCCAACGATCCAAAAATATGAAAGTGTGTCTCAATCCGCCCGCCGGTTACATGAATTAATAAGGCGCTCATCAGCACCTGCGCTATGGCGACCACATGCCTCGTTACCGTCCTGTACGGCATCAGGTGAATAATTAGCATGGGAAACAGGGTGATAAGCGCTCCTATAAATATGGAGGCCCATACATGGATATGGACAAAGCTTGTTCTCCCGATCCATGTCAGCGGAGAAATGTAAATGGCACCCAATACACAGGCAATCCACTGAGCAGGGAGCAGATAAAAAAAGAGCTTATTCGCTCCGCGTCGCAATTCTTGCAATTGTTCATCGAAAACTTCAGTCGCTCTTGATTCTATATTCAACATTCCTGATTGAGATTCGATGGAGGTCATGGTTTATCCTTAGTGGTGACTGCCTCGCTGAGAGGACAGCCATATACTGGTGATTGCACGAAAGACTGTGCAGGTAAATGGGAAAGAATTTTTACTAATTGTATAGAGCCTGGATTTTCCCCCTGTTCACCTCGGGAGGTGGTAATGCCACCCGAAAAAACAAGTTTTCCCGCCGCATCATACAAAAGTATTTGACCCGAGGTGTACACGGAAAAGAGTTTTTCCAGGTATTCACTTTTAGATTGAATAACGCTTCCACCTGGAATGGCTTCCGCACTGCGCGTCAGTGACGAATGCCTCCATTCTTTATCTTCCTTATCAGACGTCATCATCACAAAGATCGGATGCATGTTTTTCCCGTGTGCAGCCAGTATATCCTCCAACTCCGCTATTGTGGCACGTGAACACGGACACATTGGATGGAGGAAAATCAGAAGAGTCTGCTCTCCTTCCGCACGGGCGATCACTTCATTCTGGGGCCATACGGCAGGAGCAGTTGCAGCTTCCCCAGGACGCGCATTATACGAATGTAAAAAATAAAATCCGCCTACAATAAGAGCAATCCAGATGATGATCGCCCCACTCAGCCAGAATGTTGTTTTGTTGGTGATAAATCCCCCTTTGCGACACATTTTTGATAGATGCCAAGTGCAATTCAGCATATTCCTACGGCTGACAACAGTCGAGAAAACCTTTCTTACAAGGATTGTAGGTTTAGCGCCTACGCCTTTAGTCTTGGCTAGGTGCTATTCTGATGCTCACCGACAGATAACAGCCAATTAATTATTGCCCGAACACGATGACTTTTCATTTTTGAGGCAAAGAAAACTCCCCCACTTCAAGAACCGGCGGCGAATTGATATCGATTTGAAAGGGGATATCAAGCGATCCGAAATGGACTCCTTCTGGAAGCATGTTTGTCATTTGTTTCGGCTGTTCGGTACTTCCCAGAATTTTAAGCACATATTTTCCGTACGGTAGACCATGAAAATTTCCTGTCGCATAATCATAGTAATCCATTTTGTTCGGCATTACTTTCCCGTCGCGCATAAGCTCCCATCCCAGCGCATTTCGTCGAATATTTTTTGGGGTAATCAGCTTGATATTAACATCCGCACCGGGTTCTAGCTTCACTTCCAAAGTGCCCCCGTCGATCAGTACATTCAAATCGCCGTAGCTTGCCACACCGGGAAGCAGAATTTTGAGCTGGTAACTACCGGGCTGTAAATTGAAGTGAAAACTTTCACTCACCGGTAACAGGTAATTTGCATCAAGCATCTCGAAAAACTGTTTGGGATCCTGACATATTCTTTGAAAATGAATGGAAATCTTCTGATCCTTAAAAAAAACTATCTCG
>JBDTJR010000197.1:0-5003 GCA_039935735.1 Chthoniobacterales bacterium
TTGACTGGGCCCAGATTACCGATAACTGGCACCCCGAGGAGCAACTTCGCACTTTCAGCGGGCTTTCGCTCTCCATGCCGCCCGAGCAATGCGTGCTCTGGGTCGGCGCCATCAATATGCACGAGGCGGATGTGGATTTTGTCATCCGTGCAGGCTTACTCGGCCAATTCTGTATCGCAGGTATAGCGCCATCGCCCGAAGCGATCAACGAGCCGGGATTGCTGCGCTGGCAGCACGGCGTCTCGCTTTTCAAGCAATACATCCGGCCCATCATGCCAACGTGCCGGTTGTATCATCATACCCTTTCTCAGGACATGCAGAAATTGGGAGACTGGGTTGTTCTGGAAATGGTCTCCGAGGACCAACGATCCGCCGTGGTCACCCTGTTCCGCCTGCAATCCTCAGAGTCACCCGACTATGTCTTCAAGCCGCGTGGACTCGATCCCTCGTTGAAATACAAAATACTTTTGGATAACGAAAACCGCAGCTTTTCCCGCGACGGCATGGAACTCCGCAACTCCGGCATCCCCATCCGCATCGCAGGCACCATGCAGTCCGAACTCCTCGTCATCCAGGCCGAGTAGGGGAGAGGAGTTGCCTCGCACAAAGTAACGCAAAGGTAAGAGAAAGAGCGGAAATAAAACCCTCTATTCGTCGAAAAATTTCGATCCGATATCCTGTGCTCCGTGCAAAACACGCACGAGTCGAATCCCTTTTTCTGTCGGTAAATAGTAAAGAAGATAACTACTCACCGGAAAACTGCGAAGGTCCGGCGCGAGATCTTCCTCGGTCATTCCCAGTTCCGGCATTTTAGCGAGCATTTCCAAATGATGCTCGAAGTTTTGGATTAAACGATCTGCGGCCTGCGGATTATCTTTGGCGATGTAGAGCCAGATTTCCTCGTAATCAAGTCGACTGAGGCGACTGCGGATAATCGTAGCCACTAGGAGGAGATTTTTGCGGCGTGCTTTGTGCGCATCTCAGCAAGAAAGGATTTTGTCTCAAATTCCACGACCTCGTCTCGCTCCAGTTCGGAGATTCCTTTTTGGATTTGTTTTTTAAGTTCCGTGCGCCGCGCTTTGCGGAACTCCTCTCTCATCTTTAATAAATCCAGAGCCATGGCGACCACCTCGCTTTTCGTAACATACGAGCCCGACTTTACTGCTTCATCGATGAAGCGCTCGTCCTCATCCTTAAGCGTGATCGCCACAGTCGTCATAAAGAAAAGCTACCAAAGGAGCCGCCCGTATGCAAGTTGCAGAATCGAGCGCGGCCCTCTACAGAGTGGAACACCGATTTTTAAAGATAATGCCGCCCTTTGTGGGAGGTGCTCTTTTCTTCCGTTTTGATTTTTAAACCAAATCCCTCTACTTTACCCGCAAATCCACATGAACCCCAAGGTAGACACGTTTTTAAAGAAAGCCAAAAAGTGGCAGGCGGAGATGACGCAGTTGCGGGCGATCCTTCTTGACTGCCCCTTCACCGAGGAAATCAAGTGGGGCAAGCCGTGCTACACTTTTCAGGAAGGCAATGTCGTCATCCTCGTTGGCTTCAAGGAACACTGCGCGCTCATCTTCTGCAAAGGCGCGTTGTTAAAAGACCCGAAGGGCCTCCTTATCAAAGCAGGCGAGAATACCCAGGCCGCGCGGCAGCTTCGTTTAAAGAGCGTTGCGGAAATCACGAAACACGCGAGCACCTTGAAAGCATATTTCAAGGAAGCCATCGCCGTCGAAAAATCCGGCCTCGAAGTGAAATACAAAAAGATCACCGAATTCAAACGCCCCGATGAACTTGAAAAGAAATTCAAAGATTCCCCCGCGTTGAAAGAGGCGTTCGCCTCCCTTACCCCCGGCCGTCAGCGCGCCTACATCATGCACTTCTCCGCCGCGAAACAATCCGAGACCCGCATCGCACGAATCGAAAAGTGCGCCCCGCAAATTCTTAAGGGCAAGGGGTTGAACGACGACTACAAGACGCTGAAAAAATAAAGAGAAGAGTTTAACCGCGGAGGCGCGGAGTTGGACGGAAGAATAAGCGAAGGAAAAAAGTCTCCAAGGTAGGGCGTGATCACCGAGCGCGACGTGCGACGCAGTCGCATCCTAATAATGGTAGGGAGGATTGTCCCTAATCCTCCCATTTCTCAAAGAAGACGAAGTTATAAATACGGGAGCCGAATTTCAAAACATTGCGAAAGCTGAATAGTGGGATCGTTAGGGACAACGCTCCCTACCATTATTAGAATTCTCTTCTGACACTTACCTTTGTCCTCCCTCCGCGTCTCCGCCTCCCCGTGGTTCATTTCTACAGAGGCCATGCCCTTTGTATTCCATTATTCCGCTGGCCCCCGGTTAAGAATTTTGGAAACATCGGTGAAGCAAACCGATATGCACAATTTAATGTTCAATAATCTTCTGGAAGTCGAGTGGGGTGTTTTTCTGATCGTCGGGGTCATCCTGCTTCTCTCGGCGGAGTTCGGGTATCGCGTCGGTCTGCGGAATTCACCGGAAAAGCGTAAGGTGAATCATGCCCCGAGTGGCGCATTGCAGGCTGCGTTGCTGGGTCTGCTCGGTTTGTTACTCGGCTTCACCTTTGCGATGGCCGTCGGCCGCTTTGACGCACGCAGGCAGCTTGTTCTTGACGAGTCCAATGCCATCGGCACCGCATGGCTGCGCGCCGGGTTCCTGAGCGATTTCGGGAAACAAACCGAGCGCATCACGCTCATGGACTATATCGACGCCCGGCTGCTTGCGGCGAATCTCGCGCCCGACTCGGAAGAGTTCAAAAAACAACTCACACGCTCCGAGACCGACCAGGCCGCGATGTGGCGCACCGCCGTGGCGGAAATGAAAGCGGTGAACGCGCCATCCACGTCGCTCTTCACCACGTCGCTGAATGATCTCATCGATCTCGATTCCAAGCGCCAGATGGCATCGCGCAATCATGTGCCGTCCTCGGTCTGGCTGCTGCTCATGCTTGTTTCCTGCACTGTTTGCTGGGCCACCGGCTACACGACGGGGTTGGGGGAATCCGGCCGTTTCGCCCTCGCGATGTTTATTCTTCCCATCCTGATCACCATCGTCATCACGATCATCTCCGACCTCGATAATCCCCGCCACGGCCTCATCCAGGTGAGCCAGCGCAGCATGCTCGATGTCCAGCAGACGCTCCAAAAATACCAATAGCCAAAGAGGGAAAAGAACCTCGGAGGCGCGGAGACGCGGAGTAGGAACAAAGGTAAGAAATGTGGTGTGGTTGATTACGTCTCCGAGGGTAGAATGGAGCGAAGCGACATAGCCTGCCAAAGGCAGCCCGAAGGGTGAAGCGTAGCGGAAGCAAATGGTTGTCACTAACCATCCCATTATTCAAAGAGGACGAAGTTACAAATACGGGAACCGAATTTCAAAACGTTGCGAAAGCTGAATAATGGGAGGATTAGGGACAATCCTCCCCACCAATTATACGATGTCGCTTCGCTCCTCAGAACCTCCACTCCCCCTCGGGGTCTCCGAGGTTCAATCTCCCCACCGCATAAAGCTTGCCCGCGCCCGTTCTCTAAAACTACTTTCTTCCGATGAGCACGAACTCAACTGCGCAAAGCGACACCGGCCTTACCAAAAAAGGCCTCGGTCAGGGCACGGTGGGCACCTTTACCGCCGTCATCATCGGGCTCTCGTGTTGCGCACCGGCCTACACCATGACTGCCGCGATGGGCCCCGCTGCCTCGCAGGTCGATGACCAACTCCCCGCAATCTTCCTCGTCGGTTTCATCCCCATGTTTCTCGTCGCGATGGGATATATGGCGCTAAACCGCGCGATGCCCGACTCCGGCACGACATTCACCTGGGTCACGCGCGCCTTTGGCCCGTGGGTCGGCTGGATCGCTGCGTGGGGGCTGCTCGCCGCGACGATCCTCGTGCTTGCAAATACCGCAGGCATCGCAGAGAGCTTTTTATTTCTCGCGCTCTCACAGATTTTTCAAAGCAAGGCGATCGTCGAGCTGGGGAATAATCCCGCTGTAAATATTGCCGTGTGCATCGTCTTTCTCGCAATCGCCACGTGGATTTCCTATCGAGGGATGCAGTCAACAAAAGGCTTTCAGTATTTCATGGTGAGCATCCAGGTCATCGGGCTCGTATGGTTCATCGTCGCCGCGCTCATTGGCGCGCACAATGGAAGCAACCCCGCATCGATCCCGATCAGCGTGAAGTGGTTCAATCCCTTTGCCACCGCCTCCTTTACGGATTTCTCCGCAGGCATCGCCGTCTCCATCTTCGCGTATTGGGGCTGGGATACCGTCTTGACAATGAGCGAGGAGACGAAGGAAGACGCGCACGGAAGCTCCTCCGGCAAGGCCGCCACCATCCTCATCCTCACGCTCGTGGGGCTTTACGTACTCATCGGCATGGCCACCGTCGCATACGCCGGAGTGGGCAACGGCCCCACCGGATTGAGCAACCCCACGATGGCCGCAAATGTCTTCGCCGCGTTGGCGCATCCCGTCATGGGCTGGGGTGGTATATTCCTTTCCTTCGCCGTGCTGTGCAGCGCCGCCGCGTCCCTGCAATCCACGCAGCTTTCCCCCGCAAGGACGCTGCTCGCCATGGCGCATTACAAAGCGCTCCCCGCGAAATTTGCAGAAGTTCACCCGAAGTATAAATCACCCGGCTTCGCGCTCATCATTTCCGGCGTGATCGCCGCGGTCTTTTACGCCGTCATGCGCGTTGTCAGTAAAGATGCCTTGTGGGATACCATTACCGCGCTCGGCCTGCTCGTCTGCTTCTACTACGGCATCACCGCGTTCGCCTGTGTGTGGTACTTCCGACGGAAAGGCCTCGAATCCGTGAAAGAATTTTTCATGAAGATTTTCATGCCCGGTCTCGGCGGTATCCTCCTCTTCATCATTTTTATCAAGACGACGATATCCAGTCTAGACCCCGCATTCGGCAGCGGAGCCGACATCTGCGGCATCGGCCTCGTCTTCATCATGGGCGCAGGACTACTCG
>JBDTJR010000198.1:0-8885 GCA_039935735.1 Chthoniobacterales bacterium
TGAGACTGCGCCGAGCTGGCATACGTATTGGGAATACCCCGGCGATGCTGGTATAGCTACGAACATTGACTGGAAACTTCCGGAGGGGTTTTCAGCGAGCGCGATTCAATGGCCGCTGCCGGAGTCCCTGCCGCTTGCGGGAGATATTCTTGATTATGGTTACAAAGACCGTGTGCTGCTGATCGTGACGATTACGCCGCCGCAAAATATTTCGAGCGCATCGGTGACATTGCAAGGTCTGGCGAAGTGGCTGGTTTGTGCGGAGATCTGCGTGCCCGGTGAGCAGCAGGTAGAACTTACCCTGCCGGTTGCAGAGACATCCGCCGCTGCGAATACGGATGTATTCACCGAGTTTGAAAAGCAGGTGCCTTCGACGGAAAAACCACCATTCGGGGTGAAGTGGGAGAAAACTGCTGCGGGTTACGCGATCCAGCTCTCGGGGATTACGTCGAGCAAACCGGTCGAATTTTTCCCGCTGCCCGACTCCAAGGCAAATTTACAGCACCCACGGATCAACACGAAGGGTGAAAATGTAGAAATCCTCGTGAACGGCAACGGGACATTGAGTGGCGGGGTAGTAGTCTTGAATAACGGAACGCCGACCGGGTATCAGATATCTTTCTCCTCGTCGCAGCCCACTTCCAAAACGATTGTCAATACACAGCCTGCTTCTCATGTAGGTTTATGGTTGGCGCTTTTCTACGGCTTTGTGGGTGGCATCATTCTTAATCTGATGCCGTGTGTGCTTCCGGTGATCTCGTTAAAAATCTTTGGCTTTGTGAAGCAGGCCGGGGACGACCCGAAGAAGATTTTGAAACACGGGTTGGCTTTTGTGGCGGGAATCTACCTTTGGTTTCTTGGGCTTGGGGTGGTGGTTTGTCTGCTGCGAAGCGGCGGTCAACAGGTGACCTGGGCGTTTCAATTTCAGAATCCGTATTTCAATCTTATCATCAGTGCCGTGGTATTTATTTTTGCGCTGAACCTCTTCGGAGTGTTTGAAATTATATTGCCAGGAAGCGCGGCAACGCAGGCGGCGAATCTGGGAGATCGTAGCGGCTATGCGGGATCGTTTTTTCAGGGAATCTTCGCAACGCTTCTGGCAACGCCCTGCACGGCGCCGTTTCTTGGCACTGCACTCGGATTTGCTTTCAGTCAATCGAGTATCATCATTCTTGCGATGTTTGCTGCGGTGGCGACGGGAATGGCGTTTCCTTATTTTTTCCTGAGCGCCAATCCGGGGTGGATGAAGTTTTTGCCAAAGCCGGGTATGTGGATGGAACGCATGAAGCAATTCATGGGCTTCCCACTGATGGCCACACTGCTGTGGCTGCTTTACATCATCGGGCAGCAGCGCGGGGTGAGCGCCTTGATCTGCGCGAGCGCATTTTTACTCATCCTCGGAGTGTGCTGTTGGATTTACGGGGCGTTTGCCACGCCGATAAGTTCGGGATTTTCGCGTGCTATCTCGGTAATTCTTATCCTGATTTTCGCGATCTTCGGCGGCTGGTATTTCATCGCCATTCAATTTGAGAACAGTACGCTCACGCCAGCGGTTTCAAAGGGCGACACAGTTTGGGTGCCTTTTTCCAAGGCGGCGCTGACGCAGGACTTACAGGATGGGAAAGCGGTCTTCCTGGATTTCACGGCGGACTGGTGCGTGACCTGTAAATTTAACGAACGGACGGCGATCAATACGCCCGCCGTGCGTGAGGCCTTCAGAAAAATGAATATCGTTCCCATGCGTGGGGATTGGACAAATGCGAACCCCGAGATCACTACCGAATTGAAGAAATTTGGAAGGGTTGGAGTGCCGTTTTACGTTTATTATCCGGCTGGAGATTCGGATAATCCTGTAATCCTCCCGGAAATTATTACGGAAAAAATCGTTCTGGATGCCTTGTCTTCCAGTCAGTCGCATGCAAATTAAAGTTATGAAATCACTCGCCCTGCTTAGCGCCGTGCTGGCCTTCACTGTAATGAATACTTTTGGTGCGCCGGAGGTTGGAAAACCTGCGCCGGACTTTACGGGGGTGGATTCCAATGGGGTTTCGCACAAACTCTCTGACCTCAAGGGCAAATATGTCGTGCTGGAGTGGCTGAATCATGGCTGCCCGTTTGTAAAAAAGCATTACAGCAGCAAAAACATGCAGGGCACCCAGAAGTTTGCGACGGACAAAGGCGTGGTTTGGTTTTCGATCGTGTCATCCGCTCCCGGCAAGCAGGGAAACATGACGCCTATGGAGACGAATGCGAAGAAAACCGAAGTGGGCTCGAACGCGACCGCGATCATCATCGATGAAAATGGCGAGATCGGGCAATTGTATGGAGCGAAGACGACCCCGGACATGTTTATTATTAATCCGAAGGGTGATTTGATTTATTCGGGAGCGATCGATGACAAAGCCAGTACGGATGTTTCGGATATCGCGGGTGCGAAAAATTACGTCAAGGTAGCGCTGGAAGAAGCCATGAATGGCACGAACGTGACGGAATCCAAGACGAAATCGTACGGTTGTTCGGTCAAGTATTAACGACGCAGGGTGTCTATTTACATTTGGGTGAGGAATTATTGACGGAATTCTTTCTTTTCCAAATGGAAAGTTAAGCGTAGAAGACGGGGCGCAAGCTTATGCCCTCTCCTACGAAACGCATCGTGCTGGATAAACTGAATCAGGATTGCTCCCTGGATCAGGAAGATTACAAAAAAAAGTTGAAGGAATATCAGCTGAAGATGCTGAATTTGCAGCTTCTGCTTCGCGAGACGAAGCGCACGGTGGTGATTGTCATCGAAGGGCCTGATGCTGCGGGAAAAGGTGGCGCGATCAAGCGACTCGTGGAAAAACTAGATCCCCGGCTGGTGCGTGTTTACTCCGTCATCAAACCGACACCGGAGGAATATCAACACCATTACCTCTGGCGTTTCTGGAACAAGTTTCCGCCTTACGGCAATATGGTTGTCTTTGATCGTTCCTGGTATGGGCGTGTGCTGGTGGAACGCGTAGAAGGATTTGCGACGGAAAAAGAATGGAAGCGGGCGTATCGGGAAATCAACGAGATGGAACGAACCTTGACCGATGACGGCACGATTCTCGTGAAGCTATATTTTCATATCAGCAAGGAAGAGCAGCTTGCGCGCTTCAAACGGCGTGAGGGCGATCCCTACAAGCACTGGAAAATTACCGAAGAGGACTGGCGTAACCGGAGAAAATGGGCACTTCATAACAAGGCGGCACAGGATATGTTTGCCAAAACCTCTTCTCCAGATGCTCCATGGACAATAATTCCAGCAAATTACAAATGGTATACAAGGGTCAAAGTTCTCAAAACAGTTTACGAGCGCCTCGAGAAATATCTGAAGTGACCTTACTATCGCAAAGGATTCCGAGCCTGCTCACGTGGGTATGTCTGCTTGCCGTGGGAGTTCTCACAGTCGGGTGTGACAAGCTTGCACTTCCGCGTGTCAGCAAAAAAGCTGACGCAGAGGAGGCGGAGAGCGCGAAGGATTATCCAAGGGCGATTCGTTTTTACGAAGCTTCGCTGGATGGTACAGCTGCTACGGCAGACCTGCATTACCGGTTAGCGGTTATTTATGATGACAAGCTGCACGATTCCGTAGCTGCACTACATCATTACCGCCGTTACCTCAGCTTGAAGGCCAAGGGAGCGAAAGTGGAAGAAATCAAGCGATCCGTGAAACGTATCGAAGCGGTCATGGTAGGAGAGTCGGGGGATGGAGGGCCGGTGCCACGGTCGGAGGCCGTGCGGCTGAAAAATGAAAACATGGCGCTAAGGCAGGAAAATGCGGAGCTGAAATCGCCTGAAAACAAACAAGCGAGAGATTCCAAGGGCTTTTCGAGCAATCCCGCTACTGCCAAAGCGGAGAAGAAAATCGGAAAAGAGACCAAAACCTACGTTGTCCAAAAGGGCGACACGCTGGCGGCAATATCCCGTAAATTTTACAAAACCTCCGTGCGGTGGAAGGATATCGCGGACGCGAATCATAACCAATTGGGCGGTAAAGAGAACCTCACGGTGGGAATGACGCTGATTATTCCCAAATAGGCGCAGTTTCGGCTTGCGGATAGCGCAGCCGTCTTTAACGTGAAGTGATGACTTCAGAGCGCCCTTTGGCTTATGATTCCAAAATCGAAGGAAACGTGATTTTCACACAGCTTGATGCTGCGGTGAACTGGATGCGTAAAAACTCCCTTTGGCCAATGCCAATGGGACTCGCATGCTGTGCCATCGAGCTGATGGCGGCCTCATCAGCTCGCTATGATATTTCCCGTTTCGGCGCGGAAGTGATGCGTTTTTCTCCCCGACAATCCGACGTGATGATCGTCGCGGGTACAGTGACCTACAAAATGGCGCTGGCTGTGAAGCGAATCTACGACCAGATGCCGGAGCCCAAATGGGTGATCGCAATGGGTGCCTGCGCATCGAGCGGCGGCATGTATCGGAGTTATGCGGTGCTTCAGGGAATTGACCATCTGCTCCCCGTGGATGTGTATATCTCGGGATGTCCTCCACGGCCTGAGGCTTTGTTGGACGGATTAATGCGACTTCAGCAGAAAATCATGGGCGAGCATTCGATTGAAGACCAGAAGCGCGAATTGATCGAGACGATGTAGGGAGCGCCATGGATACGAAGAAAATTCAGGAAAGTATTGAGGCGAAATTTCCCGGCATTGCTGAGGGAAAAAATGAATTTCGTGGTGAAGTCAGTTATGCGCTGAAAAAAGAATTACTGCATGAGGTATGTGCATTCTGCCGCGATTCACTGGGCTTTGACTACCTACTGGATATCGCAAGCGTCGATCACTTCGGCGAAGATCCGCGCTTTGAGGTGGTATATGAGCTTTATTCCCTGAATGAGGGGAATCACCTTCGCCTGAAGACGAAGGTTTCTGAAGATGATCTTGAGGTTGTGACGATTTCCGATATCTGGCCGACGGCAGATTGGCATGAACGCGAAATTTACGACATGATGGGAATTGGCATTAAAGGCCATCCCGATCTGCGGCGAATTTTGATGTGGGAAGGCTATCCTTATTTTCCGTTGCGGAAGGATTTCCCGCTGGAAGGCAAAAAGACCGATGTTCACGAAGTGGCATTTACCGATGTTGCCCCTTTGGCCGGAGGCCCTTTTGTTACAGAGCCAACGACAGGCAATACCCAGGTCCGGGAACCACGCGCGCACCCCGGTGGTGAGCCGATGCCCGGGCCGCAATTCATTGCCGAGCCTTGATCGCGTCGGAGAAAGAGCTATCCGAGTTAATTGATTCGATGGCGGAATTTCCGCGCATCGCCCTGGATACCGAGGCGGACAGTCTTCACTCCTATTTCGAAAAACTTTGTCTAATACAGCTGGCGTTTCCCACGGGGTCGAGTTGCCTGATTGATCCGCTGAATAGTCTGCCGCTGCAACCTTTCTATGACGCACTGCGGAATAAGACGATTGTCATTCATGGTGCGGATTATGATCTGCGCCTTTTCCGACGGAATGGAAATTTCGAAGTCAGTGAGATTTTTGACACGACGATCGCTGCGCGATTAATCAGCGCTACGGAGCTGGGCCTTGCGGCGCTGGTAAAGCGGTATTTCAATGTCGTGCTTTCGAAGGAATCACAACGTGCGAATTGGGGAATGCGTCCGCTGCCGGAGCGGATGCTCGAATACGCATTGAATGATGTGAAGTATCTCCTGGAGCTTGCGGATATTCTTTCCGCGGAGTTGCATCGGCTTGAACGCTGGGAGTGGTTTGTAGAATCGCGCGACCGGATGGTTGAGGCCACAAAAGAGGTAAGGGAACGTGATATGGACCGCGTCTGGCGGATTACGGGAGCTTCCGCGCTGCATCCGAAGGCGCAGGCAATCGTGCGTGAGCTCTGGAACTGGCGAGAGTCGGAAGCCAAGGAGTGGAATCGCCCTGCTTTTTATGTAATGGGGAATGCAGATATTCTTCAGATCGCCTCAGCCGCAGCAGAAGGCAGGGAATTGCCCCGCGTCAAACTTCCCACATCACGCAGTCAACGCATGCAGCAAACGCTGGAGCATGCCTTGACGCTTCAAGAGTCGGAATGGCCCGTAACGATCAGAGGAGTGCGTCGCCGATCCTCGCGCGAAGAGCTGGATCGGTTTGATCAGTATAAGGCTCGTCGAGACAAAGTGGCGGCGGGGCTTGGGCTCGACCCGTCGATCATCGCTCCGAAGGCTGCGCTCGAAGCGACAGCTGCAGATATCAACGCGCCGCACTTGATGCGTTGGCAGCGGAAGCTTTTAGGAGTGAATAATGAATCAGCGGGAAATGCTTGAGTCGGTAGTGCGCACGGCGCTCGCCGAGGATATCGGCTCTGGGGATTTGACGACACATTACTTCTGCGACCCGAAGCGAAAAACCACGGCGAGAATCGTTTCACGAGAGGCGTGTGTTTTATCGGGGTTGGATGTCGCTCGGGAAACTTTTCGTCAGGTGGATTCCGGTCTTGTTTTACGTGGAGAAAAAAAGGACGGAGCGAAACTAAATCCCGGGGAATATGCTTTGGAGATCGAGGGAAGTGCGGCATCGATTCTTACCGCAGAGCGCGTGGCATTGAACTTTATGCAGAGGCTTTCGGGGATTGCGACACTGACGAGCGCGTTTGTTGATACGATCCATGGAACGAGTGCGCGTATTCTCGATACACGCAAGACAACGCCGGGTCTGCGATTTCTTGAAAAAGCGGCGGTGCTTGCAGGCGGGGGAGTCAATCATCGCATGGGGCTCTACGATATGGTGGTGATGAAGGATAATCATCTGACAATAAATCATGGCGTTGATTTTCTGCGGGCTGCGATTGCTCATTTGAAGGCCGAACATCCTGACGTGCGTGTGGAACTTGAGGCAGATCGCCTGGAGCAAGTGAAGGAATTTTTGGAATTGCAGGACGTGGATCGTATTCTGCTGGATAATATGTCGCTGGCAGATATGTCTGCGGCGGTAAAGTTGAATGCTGGGCTGGTAGAGCTTGAGGCCAGCGGAGGAGTGAATCTTACAACCATCCGTGGTATTGCGGAGACAGGAGTTGATTTTATTTCTGTGGGAGCTTTGACACACTCTGCACGGGCTGTGGATTTTTCGATGGAATTTAGCGCATGAGCGACGCTCTCGACGCGCTGCCAGATCCCGATATTTTGAGAGAGGGAAGAGGCGATGGGCCTATCGGCAAAAGAGTAATTGTTTTTCGCGAGGTTTCCTCGACCAATGATTTATTGCTGCAAATGGGGGAGGAGGGAGAGCCCGAGGGAACGGTTGTTTTTGCAGGCTCGCAAACCAAGGGGAAGGGAAGTCATGGACGGGTCTGGGATTCCGCGCCGAATCGTGGGCTCTGGTTTTCGTTCCTGTTGCACCCGGATTTTCACCCGGAGATATCAAGAGAGTTAACGGCCTTTGCGGCACTCGCTGTACAGCGGGCTTTGAGCGCGTATGGCCTTGCGGTGGCGATCAAGGCTCCGAATGATATCTATGTCTCATCACGGAAGATCGCGGGAATGCTGACAGAGACGCGCATCGGTAAATCGAGTTTTGCCGTGGTTGGCATTGGTATTAATGTTCTTCAGGGCACGGAAAATTTTCCCGAAGTATTACGAAATACGGCTACTTCGCTTTTACAGGAGGGCTTAAAGGAAGTCTCTCTCCCGCGTGTCGCGCTGGATATCCTGAAGTCTCTCAATGTTTTCCATGCACGATTTTTGAATAATCCGGCGCAGCTTTTTGAGGATTATACGAAAGAAACCGGGGAATTTCGGCTTTGAAAAGGTCACGGGCACTTGCACGGAGTGGCATGTCGGGATAGCTTTTACGTCGTGAATAGCTTCGGGCGTTGGATGTTTGTTCTTTTAGCGATGGGGGTTTGCTCCCTTTCGGCGCAAGAGGCTTCTCCTTCTCCCACGAAAGAGGATACTTCAGAGACAGTGCCCTATGAGGATATCCAGGTTTTTGCCAGGGCGTTGCAATTAATCCGTCAGGATTATGTAAACGAGAAAAAGATCGGCTACCGCGATCTGATTTACAGCGCATTGCGCGGTATGTTGTCGGAACTTGATCCGCATAGTCAATTCATGGAGCCGAAGGATTTCAAAGGGATGCAAGAAGATACCAAGAGTGAGTTTGGTGGATTGGGTGTGATGGTGGATACGAAAAATGGCGTATTGACGGTGGTAACGCCTCTTGAGGATACGCCGGGATTTGCAGCGGGAATACAGCCTGGAGATCAAATTCTTAAAATCAACGGAAAATCAACGGAACGGATGACGGTAAATGAAGCCGTGGAAATGTTGCGTGGTGAACCTGGGCAAAAAGTCACACTTACGACATTGCGGCCTGCATCGAAGGAAATAAAAGATTATGAACTGACGCGCGTGGTTATCAAGGTGCCGAGCGTGAAGGATGCGCGGATTCTGCCCGCCGATAAAACGAATGGAAAACGCGTGGGCTATTTGCGACTCACGCAATTTAACGAGCCAACGGCTTCAGAAATGGCCAAAGAACTCGATAAATTGGAAAAAAAGGGAATGGACGCGCTTGTCATCGATTTGCGTTATAATCCCGGCGGCCTTCTGAATAGTGCAGTTGATGTTTGTGGACAATTTTTGCCACCGAATACGAAGGTGGTTTCCAATGAGGGCAGGGCAGATTCCATGCAACGAGAATATCGTACTACCACCAGCCCCTCTAAAAAGCGAACATATCCCATTGCGATCCTGGTTAATTATGCGAGCGCGAGTGGTTCGGAAATCGTTGCGGGGGCATTAAAAGATTTGCACCGTGCGGTGCTGGTAGGAGAGACGACTTTTGGAAAGGGCTCGGTTCAAAGCGTGGTCTCGCTTCCTGACGGGTCCGCGAT
>JBDTJR010000199.1:0-21224 GCA_039935735.1 Chthoniobacterales bacterium
AACTCCTCGGAAAGTCGTGGAGGAACTACTCTGTCGCCGGGGTCCGATAAATTTCTCCTAAGGGTATTCACTCTGAAAATTTAGTCCTGTTTATATCTGTATTTTGGAGTGCAAATATTATTATTATCCTGCTCACTATATGAGTTCCCTCTTAAAATTCAAAATTACGCTTATATTTTTTCTCTCCTCCTCCCTTTTCGTTTTTGCCGGAGAACCTGTCAAAAATGGCGACTTCAAGGATGGACGCAACTTCTGGTCAGGAGAGGGAAAAGTCATCAACGTAGATGAAGCCGGACAAACCGTGACCAAGGATGGATTTCCCGCCCTGGATTTGACGGCGTCGAAAAGCTCCTTCGTTAACTGTGAGCAATCTATCAAGCTCAATCAAGGCGTCACAAAAGTTGTGATCACTGTCATAGCAAAACAATTGCCAGACTTCCGACCAAACAAGGAATCTACAAAGTTTACTAAAAACTTCGGCCCCGGATGGTGGAAGTGGTCCGGAGTCATTGCCCCAAAAGCGGATTTCTGCATCCGACTGCAGGATGGCTGGTACTATTACCGAGCGATGAACTTCCCGGCAGGTGATGATTGGCAGACCATTGTATTCAATATCGATGGTCTTAACCCACAGGGATATAAAAAGCTCATGCTTATACTTTCTCCGGGTGAAGGAAATATTCTAGTGCGTTCGGTGACCTTGAAAGAAAATCCTCAGTAAAAGTGCCGTGAAGGATTTTGCATCAAAAACTTAATCCACTGAATCTCTCTAGTGATCGCCACCATTTTTCGCTCCCGTCTGCGACCTGAATACATGCAGGAATATGCAGGCCTTGCGGAAAAGATTCTCGAACTTGCAAAAACGATGCCCGGCTTCGTTTCCTTTAAGTCCTACGAGGCAAAGGATGGCGAGCGTGTTTCCATCGTAGAGTTTGCGGATTGGGAAACGCATAATGTATGGAAAGACCAATCCAGCCACCAAATGGCGCAAAAGCTCGGGCGGGAAAAGTTCTATGCGTGGTTCCGTATTCAAGTTTGTGTTCAGGAAAAGAACATGGAATGGAAGTTTTCCGAATAAGACAGGCATTCCCCGATTGAATTCCAAAACACTTTCCCGCTAGGCTTCAATCCATGGTTAAAGTTTCTCTCGAATATACAGGTGACCTTCACTGCGAAGCAAAACATCTCCCCTCTGCCATGAAGCTCCAAACTGATGCACCTGTGGACAATCAGGGCAACGGAGCATCATTTTCTCCCACCGATCTCGTGGGTACTGCTCTTGGCACCTGCATGGCGACTACCATGGGCATTGTTGCCCGCAAGAAGGACCTGGCGATTGAAGGCTTACGCATCGATGTCACAAAGGAAATGACGAGCGAAGGCCCACGAAAGATTCATCGCCTCACGACTGAAATGTGGATTCCACTTCCAAAAGCTGCTGACGTCGAAGGAGTGCTGGAGCGCTCAGCGCTTAACTGTCCTGTTTTTTTAAGCCTCGATCCACAAATCGAAAAACCTGTCACGATTCACTGGCAGGATTCCTAGCCGATTGGCAAGGAAGTAGACTACTCGGAAGGAGCGGTCGGGACACTGGGGGTACTGGGCAGTGAACCGGTAACCCCTATAGTAGATTCCGCTGCATTGATAATTGGCTTAATAACATCCAAAGGCCCATTCCCTGCAGGATAGTAGCCCTTGAGTGGAGTCTTGGATGACGGATTCGCTGTATTAGAAGCGGTATCTCCACCCGGACTTGCATTCGGTGATGCCGTGTTCGCGCCAGCACTCGGTGGTTTCTCCGATTTTTCGTAGGCATCGATCAGCGGCTGAAAGGGGCCCAACTCCGAGATATTCGATGAAAGATTCTGAGGACTTCCCCCACCACCTCCACCACCACTGGATGAGGCTGGCGTATGATTTATCGCCAGCATCGCAACGCCCAGAGCGGCCTTGCGCTCGAACCAAAACTTTCCGTCGTGCGAGCGGTCTTTCCGGAATCCGTATTTTTTGAATCCGGGTTCGTCGAGTTCGACAATGGAAACATGTGCTATTCCCGAATCGTTCGTAATACGCAATGTGTCATCATTCCTGATCTCGATTTTGCCCGTGTAAATCTTCCCCATCAGGGTTCGGACGCTGCCGTTTTCAGAAGAGCCCTTCGCGTTGTCTTTTTCAGTCCCGGCGGTACAAATTACGGGGAGGCAAACGGCAAATGCCGCGGCTAAATAAAAACACCGCATGATCCGGGGGTAGTTCATGGCCGTATAGGCTCAAAATAAGGTCGACTTTAAGACCTGACAACCAAAAATGCCTTCTGAAAACGGGTATTCTACCAGTGTTTTCCGGCAAAACGTGCTGCGGCTTCTTCCGCTCGTGCGCGACTGTTGAATGCCGAGACGCGGAAGTAACCTTCGCCGGCATTTCCAAATCCGCTGCCGGGAGTCACC
This sequence comes from Chthoniobacterales bacterium, assembly GCA_039935735.1. Lineage (GTDB taxonomy): Bacteria > Verrucomicrobiota > Verrucomicrobiia > Chthoniobacterales > JBDTJR01 > JBDTJR01. Next base: position 2,448 of record JBDTJR010000199.1, read on the forward strand.
ACGATGTTCAATTCCTTGAGCACGCGATCAAACATTTCCCAGCTTCCAATACCGCCAGGTGTCGCCACCCAAAGATACGGCGCATTCGTACCACCGAAAACTTTTAATCCGGATGCGGTCAATGACTTGCGCAGAATTCCCGCATTTTCCATATAGTGACGAATCAGCGCGGCAATCTGCGTCTTCCCTTCGGGAGAGTAAACGGCCTCGGCTGCGCGCTGAGTGACATAGCTGACTCCGTTAAACTTCGTGCTGAAACGCCGGTTCCAAAGCGGATGCAACGGCTTCTTCTCGCCTCCGGGAGCGATACGGCATTCCAGCGACTTTGGCAACACTGTGTAAGCGCAACGCGTGCCGGTGAATCCTCCATTTTTTGAAAAACTGCGAAACTCGATAGCACATTCCCGCGCACCGGGAATTTCGTAAATCGAGCGGGGAACATTCGGATCACTGATATACGCCTCGTACGCCGCGTCATAAAGCAGCACAGTCTCATTCGCGAGTGCGTAGGCCACCCATTGCTCCAGACGCTCGCGTGTTGCCACCGCGCCCGTGGGATTATTCGGATAGCAAAGATACGCGAGATCCACGCGCTCTTTTGGAATATCCGCGACGAAATCATTCTCCGCCGTGCATTTCAGATAAACCAATCCGCCGTACACTCCCGCGTCATCTGCATCGCCAGTATGGCCTGCCATGACATTCGTATCCACATAAACGGGATAGACGGGGTCCATTACCGCGATACGATTCTCGTGACCAAAAATATCCAGTATATTGCCGCAATCGCATTTCGAACCGTCGGAAACGAAAATCTCATCATCCTCGATTTGCAGGCCTTTCGCGCGATAGTCGTTTTCCGCGATGGCATGGCGAAGAAAATCATAACCCTGCTCCGGGCCATAGCCACGGAAGGTTTCCGACTTACCCATTTCGTCCACGGCATTATGCATAGCTGTGCGAACAGCTTCCGGCAGAGGTTCTGTGACGTCTCCAATACCGCAACGGATTAACTTCTTCGCCGCTTCCGCATCGCTTTCGGTGAAAGCTTTCACCCGTCGGTTAATTTCAGGGAAGAGATAGCCAGCCTTCAGTTTTAGATAATTCGCGTTGAGATATGCCATAATGAAAAAATTAAAAATGAGAGCATTAGGAACAATGCTCCCTACCGTTTTTGTATATAAAAAGAAGAGGCGCGCAAGTTTCCTTGCACGCCTCTGTTAAATTTATCGGTAAAAGCCGATTTTAGAGCGCTGCTTCGTAATTCTTACCAGCGGCATCCCAATCCACCACACTCCACCAGGCCTTCAGGTAATCCGGACGGCGGTTCTGGTAGTTGAGGTAGTAGGCATGTTCCCAAACGTCGCACCCGATGACAGGCGCACCCTGAACTTCGGCCACGTCCATAAGCGGGTTGTCCTGATTAGGTGTCGAAACGATCGCCACGGACTTGTCGCTCTTCACGATGAGCCATACCCAGCCGCTGCCAAAACGTCCCGCACCGCCTGCTTCAAATTTCGCCTTGAAATCATCGAAGCTGCCAAAAGCCTTATCGATGGCTTCCGCGAGTTTGCCGGAAGGTTTGCCGCCTTTACCAGCGCCCATGATCTTCCAGAAGAAAGAGTGATTCCAATGTCCGCCGCCGTTATTACGCACAGGGCCGCGAATGGCTTCAGGCACCGCTTTGATATTTTTGACCAGCTCGCAAAGGGGCTTACCCGCGAGATCCGCGTGGCCTTCCAGTGCCTTGTTCAGATTCGTGACATAAGCCGCATGGTGCTTGTCATGGTGGATTTCCATCGTTTTCGCATCGATATGCGGTTCGAGAGCGTTATTCGGATAAGGAAGCGGAGGTAGTTCGTATGCCATAAGAGTGTATTAGTTTGAGAAGGTAATCCTAGAACGGATGCCACCTTGTTCAAGCGCGTATTTTTTTAATGTTTAGAGGGGGTTTCTGTTTTCCATGTCTCGAGCTGTATAGTGAGTGCGTCTTCGGCAGGGAGCCTCCAAAACCATAAATCGAAATTTCTGAAGATCACCTCTTCATTCCCGATGGCCTCATAGGAAGCAGGTTCCCTCTTCTTACGATCCTCGAGAAATAAAATATACCTCTCCCCTTTTCGCAAAAAAGGAGAAGAGCTATGCTTACCAACTTTAAAAACAGGGTCGCCAATCTTAATTGCTTTGGGACTATCTCTCTGGGGAAGAGGAATCGTAATACTTACACAAAGCGGTTTATCGGTATGAATATCGCCCTTTATAACGCGATTTACGGTAACGTGGATTTGACATTTGAGATAGGTAACCTGTGGTTTCCCCATGAAAATAGGGCCATTTCCCATGCCGCCCTCACAATCCTCGTTAAAAGTCGCATCAATAATCAGATCCGAACGATCATATAATGTCTTTAAAAGGTTGTTAGAAAGACGAGCCTCCTCTGACCTTGCGGATCGAATTAGCACGCAAGAGAAGAAAAAATTAAGAAGAACGAATTTAACAATCCACTGACAACTTGGAGATCGTTTCACTGCTTCAGTTTGCCCGCATCTTCCAATAATCCGCGAGTGCGAGTAGTGGCCAGTTATTCCGGTACATGTCGTATTTGAGATAAAATACGCAGGGAAATCCGGTGCCGGTCGTTTCCTCCTCGGGCCAGGAGCCGTCGTCATCCTGTTTGTGAATAAGGTAGCGCACGCCCTTCTGAATGGATTTGCGGTAGGGATCGCCGCAGGCGCAAAGGCCCATGAGTGCCCATGCCGTCTGGCTTGGCGTGCTTGGCCCCTGCCCTTTTAAATCCGGGTCGTCGTAGCTCGCACAGGTCTCGCCCCAGCCGCCATCGTCGTTCTGGCAGCTTTCGAGCCAATCTCGTGCGCGCACGATCCAGTTTTGGTTCATGTCGTAGCCGATTGCGCTCAATCCGCGTAGCGCCTGCCAGGTGCCATAAATATAGTTCACCCCCCAGCGTCCGTACCAGGAGCCGTCTTTTTCCTGCGTGCTGCGCAGATAATTCAGCGCACGTGCGACCTGAGGATGATTTTGCTTCCAACCGAGATAGCCCAGCAATTCCAGGACACGAGCAGTCAAGTCACTGCATGTCGGATCCACAATCGCGTTATGATCGGCAAAAGGAACATCTTCCAGCCAGCGCTTCGTGACGTCCTTATCAAAAGCCGCCCAGCCGCCGTCCTTACACTGAAAAGCCATGAGCCAACCCAGCGCGCGCGCGAAGACCGGCGACTCCGGTTTCACTCCGGCGCGAAAGAGCGCCATGAGTACCATCATCGTGTCATCGGTATCGGGGTAGTAATCATTGCGATATTCAAAGGCCCATCCACTAGGCTTGATACCGGAAATACGTTGCGCCCAATCTCCTTTGAATCGCACTTCACGTTTCACCAGCCATTCAGAAGCTTTGGTAATCGACACATCCTCCGCCGAGACCCCCGACTCACACAGCGCAATGGTCGTGATCGCCGTATCCCATACCGGTGACAAACAAGGCTGGATGCGGAATTGATCCGCCTCATCGACAAACAGCCCCTTAAAATCCTCCCACGCCTTTTTATATAGCGGATGATCCGAAGCGTACCCCAGCGAACGAAGCGCAATCAGCGCATTCAGCATCGCAGGGAAAATCGTCGCGAGCCCATCACTACCATCTCCCATGCGCGCCACCATCCACTTCTCTGCTGCTTTCAGCGCAAATTTACGCAGAGGATGAAATGGAATTTTTTCGTAAATTTTTAAAAAAGAATCGCAACGGAGGAAAAAGTTTCGCCAACAAAAGAAATGCTGCTTATCGCGAGGCAGCGTGAAATCGTCATCCTCTGAACCCACCGGATAGAGCTCATGCAACTGTTTCTCCGGTGGAAGCGGACGCACAGGTTTGAAATGATTAATGATCGCAAGTGGCACAATCATCGCCCGCGTCCAGGAGGAAACCTCCCATAAATTAAAAAATAGCCATTTGGGGAAAGATACGATTTCCACGGGAATCGTCGGCAGATATTTCCAGGGAAATTGTCCCAGCAACGCGAGATAGAGTTTCGCGTAGGTATTCATTTTCGGAATACCGCCAAGTCGCAAAATATTAGCACGTGCATCGCGCATCCATGAAGCATCCGGCGAATCCCCCGCAAGCTTGAGTGAGAAATACGCCTTTACCGACGCATTGATCTCGCTAGGTCCGTCATGATAAATATTCCAGCCGCCGTCCGGCAATTGCGTGCGGCGAATATGCTGCGCGCACTTCGCCTGCAATTCATCCTCGCCCTCACCCACCCAGTAAAGATAAAGGATAACATCCGAGCAAAGGGTCGAGTCTACCTTTAATTCCCCACACCAGTGCCCATCTGCCTTTTGCAGCGAAAGCAGATACTCCTGCGAACGCGCGATGACCTGCCGCAGCTTCGAATCGAAATCCGGTATCGCAACTTCCGGTTCAGGCAGGGGAATAATCCTGGTAGAGCCAAGAGGATTCATGCCTTACGCCGCAACAGATTCTTTCTCAGATTTTCCCGTTTTATGCCCTTTACCGACTGATGCACCGTTAAAAGCCTTCACCTTGTCGCCATTGGCAACCGGCTTTGGCTTGGTGCCGAAATTAAACGCGATATTTTTCCAGGTATCGCCAGCCTTCGCATTCCGTCCGAGCATTGCGCTTGGTTCGTATCCGCAATGCACCATGCAATTTTCGCAGCGTGAATCATTCGCCTTGCCGTCCACGACGCCATAACGCTCCCACTCCACTTTTTCGAGAAGCTCCTGGTAGCTACTGTAGTGGCCGTCCGTCATCAAATAGCACGGCGCCTTCCATCCTCGGACATTGCGCGTCGGAATCGCCCACGCCGAACAGGTCAGATCGCGTTTCCCGGCAAGAAACTCCAGATAGACCGGCGTTCCGAGTAATGGAAAATCGCGTCCCCATTTTTCGATATCCTTAAATTTCGCCACCGTCATCTCACGCGTGAGAAAGAAATTCTCCGGTTCCAGATTCAGCCGCTTCATCATGTCCTTCTTGGCCGCATCGTAATCGTAACCCGGCGAAATCGTATGCCCATCCACTCCGAGCGAGCCGAGATAGGCAAACATATCCTCCAGCTCCTTCATATCGGTCTCTTTGTAAACCGTCGTATTCGTCGCGACCTGATAGCCCAGCTTCTTCGCCATGCGCATCGCCAGCGTGCATTCTTTGAAGACCCCTTCGCGCTCCACGATCAGGTCATGGGTAAATTCCAACCCGTCCAGATGCACATTCCAGTAAAGCCATTGCGTCGGAGCAATCGGAGGCTTGAAAGTTCCGGTAAGTGGCGTGCGAATTTCCTTCTCCTGCTCAGGCGTAATGAGATCTTCAGTGATCAACTCCTGAATCGTGATCTCCAGTTCGCGCAAACTCTCCTGATCCTTCTTACCTTCCAGATCTGCAAGACGATGACGCAGGTAATCCCGCATCTTTTTGCGCATGAACATCGCATTCGTGCAGATGTAAACGATGCGTTTTTGTTCCAGAAGACCGGCCACCAGTTCCTCGATATGAGGGTAAATGAGAGGTTCGCCGCCACAGATTGAAATCATCGGCGCATTACATTCCTCCGCCGCACCCAGGCAGTCCTCAAGAGGCATGACGTCTTTCAACGAGGTAGAATACTCACGGATTCTTCCGCAGCCCGTGCAAGTGAGGTTACAGGTATGAAGCGGCTCCAACTGTAAAACAGTGGCAAACTTCTCTGTCCGAAGCATTTTATGCTTCATGACATACCCCGCAATTTTCATCGTTAACGCCAGCGGGAATCTCATAAGCGGGAATTCTTTGAAAAACTGCCCCTTATGTCAATGCGCGGAATCATTTAAAACATTGGGAAAACGCTGAGTTTCCTCTTTCTTTCAAGAGAAAGAAAATTTTGAGATACTGGATATGTATCCCTCCCCGCATTTAAATATGAAAAAATTTATAATTTGTGCGACAGCGGCACTTCTTTTTTGCGCCGCCCACTCTGTTAATGGCGCTCCTTTCGACAATATTATCGCCTTCGGAGGCAGCCTTACCGATGTCGGTAATGTCGCTGGCGTCACCACGCCCGGCTATGCTCCAGTGATCAATGGCTACTATCAGGAAACGCACTTTTCCGACGGACCACTCTGGATCGAGGATATTGCCAGTTACTGGAACTTACCCGCCCCCACTCCGGGACGTGACAGTGACACCACTCTTCCTCCGCAAACCAGCGGTACCGTATGGGCATGGGGCGGCTCGGAAGCCGGTAGTGGCACCTTATAGCCCACCGGTGTGACAGAGCTGATTCCCAATCTCCTTTCGGAAACAAGTGGGTATCTCGCAAATAATACGCCGGACTTCCATACGCTCTATAGCATCTGGTCGGGCGCGGATAATCTGCTCGGCGGCGGCAAATTTGGTCCCCAATCGGCCGCTGATGCGGTTGCCGCAGTCAAAACTGCCATAGAAGATCTCGAAGCCGCAGGCGTCCGGCACCTCCTTATTTTTAATATGCCCCGAATGGGCGATACGCCCGATGCGCAATCCGATGGCCCCTTATCCATTGCTGCTGCGAACATCTTCGCAGATGCCTACAATGCCGACCTCACTATCGCATTGGCAGAACTTCGTGCCGATCCCTGTTCCTCGCCCGGATTTACGATGTCGATATTTACTCGGAGCTGGTGCTGGTAGTCGATACTGTGAATGATGGAGACACTTACACGCCGGACTTTTTCGTTCCTGGCTCCTTCGTATCTATTTCCAATGTCGCGGATGAAGGGCTCGATTACTTCAATGCAAATGGCACCGACCCCAGCGACTACCTTTTCTGGGATGATGTTCACCCCACATTGCAAGGTCATCAGGTTGTTGCCGGTTTGGTTCTCGCAGCAATTCCGGAACCGTCGCCCTGGGCACTTCTGCCGATAAGCGGCATTGTTTTGCTCCTTTGGCACTTCAGAAAAAGCGCCATACCGAGATAAAAGTCCTCTTTAGTCGTACTTTTTCAAATTCCTTTGGCAGGGACGTAAAAAACGACTAAAAGTGTCCTTTACGAGTAAATGAGTACGAATCCGCCGGAAATTCCTGAAAGACGGTTCGTGTTCCATGATATCCGGGGCAAGCGCTGGCCTCGATTGCGCCGCTACAGTCTTATAGCCGCGCTGCTCCTACTGACACTGATCATCATTTTCATCCGATCGTTGTTCATTGCGCCGCAATTAATGCTTCCGGAATCCGTTCGCTCCTTGAAACATCAACTCAAGGCTATCTCCGGTGATGCGATCACTGCTACTCCGGCAAAACCGATCAATGACTGGCAAACCCTCGCTCCTGAGCTAAAAGCGAAGGCAAAGACTAATCAGATCCAGCGTTCCCTGCCTAAAGATCAGGTGCGTCTTGCTTATTACGTCGGTTGGGACCCCGCTGCCTTCGAGAGCCTTAAACGCAATGCCCATCTCTATACCCATCTTAGCCCCGAATGGTTCGATATGGTCGATGGCGAAGGCGGACTTGTAGAATCTCCCGATATCAAAGTAAGGGACTTCGCCAAATCCCATGGCCTTGGTTTCTTTCCCATTCTTCGAAATCTCGATGGCGATGTCTGGATGCCCGAAGCGGTAGAAGGCATCATCAATGGCCCGGCAGACAGGCAGCAGCATTTCATCGCAGATATCATCGAGCGTCTTACCAAAATTAATGCCGACGGCGTCCTCATCGAGTGGAATGAAGTCGATCCCGAATATCGCGATCATCTCACCGCCTTCCTCGCAAAATTTGCCGATGCGTTGCATGAGAAGCATCTCGAAATCTGGCTCTCGGTTCCCATTGGCCAGGAACTAAAACTTTATGACCTCGACGCGATCTCACCATCGGTCGATCGCTTTGTTGCCACGCTTTACGATCAAAATTCCGATCGCGATGAGGCGGGAAATCTCGCATCCCAGGAATGGTTCGACGGCTGGTTGAGCGTGCTTCTGGATTTCGGCTATCCGAAACAATGGATCATTGGCATTGGAAATTTTGGTTACGACTGGGAGGAAGGACAGCTCCCCGCAGAGACCATCAGCTTCGTCGATGCCATGACACGCGCCTCGCGAGCGGGAGTCACCCAATGCGTTACCACTGCTCCCGCCTATTCACCGCATTACCGCTACGAAGAAGAGGAAAAGCGACACACGGTCTATTTTCTCGATGCCGTGACTTTCGCGAATCAGTTCTCGGCAGCGCTTGCAAAAGATGTCGGCGGCATCGCGCTCTTTCGTCTTGGTCTTGAAGACCCCGGAGTCAGTAAAGTGTTGGAAGCAAATGGCAAATGGGCCCCCGCCCTACAAAAAGATCTCGAATTGCTCGCATCGAAAAAGGAAGTCTCCTCCGTAGGCACTGGCGAATTTCTCACCGCAGATCTTGAGCACAACCCCGGCTCACGTACCATCACTCTGCAACCGGACGGCAAGTTGACGGAAAACTACACCGAGTTTCCTCAGTACATTACGTTGTTTCACCAGGGTGATGGCGGAAACAACAAGGTCGCCATTACTTTTGACGATGGGCCTGATCCCACATGGACGCCAAAGGTACTCGCCATCCTGAAAGAAAAAAATGTTCATGCTGCGTTTTTCCTCGTCGGTCGCCAGGTGGAAAGATACCCCGACCTGCTGCGCAAAATCGTTGCAGCGGGACATGAAGTGGGAAACCACACCTACTCCCATGCCAATCTCGCAAAGGCATCTGACCAGCAGATCGAGTTGGAATTAAATGTCACCACGCGTCTGATCGAAAGCTTCGCAGGTTTATCCACGTCGCTCTTTCGTCCTCCCTACAATGCCGACAGCCGTCCGCATGACTACGATGAAATCCGCTCGCTCGCTATCGCAAAAGACCTGGGTTACATTACCGTTTGTGAAAACATCGATCCCGAAGACTGGGCCCTCCCCGGTGCGGATGCCATTCTCCAACGCGTAAAAGACCAGCGCAGCTCGGGCAATATCGTCCTACTCCATGACGCTGGCGGCGATCGCTCGCAAACGGTCGAAGCACTTCCAAAGATCATCGATTATTTGCGGCATCGCGGCGACACCATCGTCCCTCTGGGCGAGCTCATTCACCAGCCTCGTGACATTATCATGCCTCCTCTGGACTCTCAGCAGAAGCTCGGCCCGAGGATTGCGCATATCGGGCTTCGTGTCTGGCAGTTCACGGAAAGCTTCCTGTGGTCATTCCTTATCGTAGCCGCCATTCTAATGCTCCTGCGCACGCTTTTCACGGTTGCGCTTGCGGTCTATCACCGTTTTCGGAAACAGGAACCGTTGCCGGATTATTTTCCCGCCGTTAGCGTGCTGCTTGCCGCTTATAATGAGGAAAAAGTCATGCGAACCACTTTGGATCGCATTCTAGAAAGCGATTATCCCGGCGCGATCGAAGTCATTGTCGTCAACGACGGCTCCTCCGATGACACGGGTGAAATTCTTCAAAAAGCTACAGAAGCTGACAGCCGTATTCGCGTGATCGAACAGCCTAACCTCGGCAAGTCGCATGCGTTGAATCGTGCCATTGAAGCCAGTAAATATGATGTCATCGTCATGCTCGATGCCGATACGCAAATTGGAAAAGAAGGCATTCGCCATCTTGTAGCACCTCTGGCCTCTCCAAAAATCGGGGCCGTCTCCGGGCATGTGCTGGTGGGAAATCAAAAACCCATGATCGCAAAGTTTCAAGCATTGGAATATCTCTGCGGGTTTAACCTCGATCGCCGCGCCTACGATGTGCTCAATTGTATTACCGTGGTCCCCGGCGCCATCAGCTCATATCGCAAGGAAGCGATACTCGCCTGCGGACAACTTTCCAACGACACGCTCGCGGAAGATACCGATCTCACCCTCGTCCTCCATAAAAAAGGCTGGAGAATCACCTACGCCCCGGAAGCCCGCGCATGGACGGAAGTTCCCGAAACTTTCTCCTCGCTCATCAAACAGCGCTTTCGCTGGACTTTTGGCACCATGCAGTGCCTTTGGAAACATCGCGACCTTACTTTAAATCCACGCTACAGCGCACTGGGTCTGTATGCGCTGCCAACACTTTGGTTTTTCCGAATCGGTCTCGCTGCTCTTTCGCCAATTATTGATCTACTGGTGATTGTTTCTATTCTTCTCGGAAACGGTCTTATCCTTTTCTGGTACTTTTTATTTTTCATCGCCATTGATCTTCTGCTCGCCACCAGCGCCGCACTGCTCGAAGGCCGGTCTTTGAAACACGTGATCCAGGTCATTCCCATGCGTTTTATCTACAGCCCCGTCCTGAGCTGGGTCGTTTGGAAATGCCTGCGAAAAGCTCTGCAGGGCAGACTTGTGGGCTGGGGAAAATTCGACCGTACCGCATCGGTCATCGTGGACTCGCCAGCAAAGAAACTTCCGAAAAAACCATGAAGCCCGAGCACACTTCTTCCAGTAAAAATAGCGGAATGTCGCGCATGTTATTTGCGCTCGCGTGCTTCCTTGCAATTGCGGGACTAGTCTATTTTTTCTATGTAAAAAAAACACCCGCTCCGGCATCGCCCTCCCATGCCAATCAAATTCCCAAACTCGTGATCCCGGAAAAAGGCGCTTACACCGGGGCGTATGTCGATTTTGGTGATGCAGAAGACGATGTCACACTTGATGCCGTTGAAAAATTCGAACATATCACCGGCAAAAAACTCGCCATCGTCGCCTTCTCATCCTTCTGGGGTCAGCGCTCCTTTCCCACGCGGCAGCTGGAAATCGTAACCGATCACGATGCCATTCCCCTGATCTACTGGTCTCCGTGGGATATTCCCTACGAGCAGGATCATGGGCCGGATGCCTTTTCTCTTCATTCCATTCTGGCTGGTAAATGGGATGCCTACATTGATGCATGGGCGGACAGCGCGAAGGCCTATAAAAGACCTATGCTGGTAGCATGGGGGCTGGAAATGAATGGCGTTTGGTTCCCATGGTCCGGCCATTTTTATGGCGCAGGCAAACCTGTTCTCGGTCAACCGGGAAAATTTATCGGTCCGGAGATTTATAAAAAGGCCTATCACTATGTCATTGATCGCGTTCGTGCGCGTGGGGTCACCAATATCCAGTGGGTTTTCCATGTGAATAATTACTCCTATCCTCAGGACGTGTGGAATCTTGCCAGGCAGTACTATCCCGGTAGCGACTATGTGGATTGGCTGGCTCTAAGTGTTTACGGCAAGCAATACCCCGCTGAGCCCTGGGTCGATTTCAAAGACCTGCTCGATTATCCCTACACGGAAATGGCCGCTCTTGATCCGAATAAGCCCATCATGCTTGCGGAGTGGGGCGTCGGCGAATTTCCTCTCATTGCCGGAGATGATAAGGCGCAATGGATTCGGGAAGGGTTTGAAAGAATGAGCACTCATTACCCGCGCTTAAAAGCTGCCGTTTTCTGGCACGAGCGCTGGCAAAACCCCGAAGGCAATTACAGTAATCTCCGCGTTAACTCTTCGCCGGAATCCTTAAAAGCCTACCGCGAAGGCGTCGCAAACCCCTACTGGCTGGATAAGCCTATTTGGAAATATTAATATATAATACTGATTATAAGGCATTTAACTGTGAAATACCCTTTTATTAAGCTTTGAAGAAATTAATCGATTTCCTCATTCCTCAGTTGACATTTACCCTGAATAACGGCTCTATTTCCGGTTCGCGCGAAATCAAAAGTTAATTTGCCGTTGGTCCTTGGCGGATTGTTTCTAACAACCCGCATTCGCGACAAGGGAAACCCGGTAAGAAAAGAAAGTAATAAGTATTATGCCAATCCGACTCGGTCGATTTGAAATGCCAAAGACGCTCGTCAAAGACGAGGCTACGGCCACAGACACCTATGTAAAGTTCATCGCGGAGCCTTTTGAAATGGGCTACGGAAATACCGTTGGAAACTCCCTGCGCCGTGTTCTTCTCTCCTCTCTCGAAGGAGCTGCCATCACCTCCGTTCGCATCGAAGGTGCACCGCACGAATTCACTTCGCTGCCCGGTGTTGTCGAAGATGTCGTGGACATCGTTCTCAACCTCAAGAAAGTCCGCTTTAAAGTAGCCGATACCGAAACCCGCCTCTTGCAGATTTCGATCAATCGCGAAGGCGCTCTAACTGCCGCAGACATTCAGTGCACTCAGGGCATCGAAGTCCTCAATCCTGAACAACTCATCTGCACCATCGATAAGAAGCAGAAGTTCGAAGCGGAATTGGAAGTCAAAATCGGTCGTGGTTTTGCCACTGGCGACGAAAACAAGCGCGCTGATCAGCCGATCGGCGTTATTGCCATCGATTCCATCTTCTCGCCTGTCACCCGCGTTAAATACGCTGTGGAAAACACGCGTGTCGGCCAGCGCACCGATTATGACAAGCTCATCATCGAAGTTTGGACAGATGGACGCCTCGTCCCTCAGGAAGCCCTCTTGCAGGCTTCGGCGATCCTTCGTCACCACCTCGACGTATTCGTGAACTTCGATGACAGCCAGATCGAATTCGACGAAACTCCGCAGGAAGTCAGCCAGGAAAACACCCGCCTCAAGAAGCTCCTCAATATGAGTGTCAATGAGATCGAGCTTTCCGTTCGTGCGGCTAACTGCTTGAACAACGCCAATATCACCACCGTCGGTCAGCTCGGCCAGAAGACGGAATCCGAAATGCTCAAATACCGCAACTTCGGTAAGAAGTCGTTGAACGAGATCAAAGACAAGCTCCAGCAGCTCGGCCTTTCGCTCGGTATGAAATTTGAGCCCGGTCTCGTGGACACCACAACCACCACCACAACGGCCGTTGCTGCAGTAGCACCCGTCACCGCTTAAAAAATCATGCGACACCGTAGAGCCACCGTAAAATTAGGAAGAACCTCCGCACATCGCAATGCGATGCTCGCGAATCAGGTTTGCAGTCTCATCGAGCATTCCCGCATCAAGACCACACTCGCCAAAGCGAAGGCCCTGCGCCCTCTCGCCGAGAAGCTTGTGACGCTTGGCAAAGCTGGAACCTTGCACGCCCGTCGTCTGGCGGTCGCCAAGATCCATCAGACGGATGCTGTGAAAAAGCTGTTTGACGAAATCGCGCCACGTTCCTCTGCTCGTAAGGGCGGTTACACGCGCATCATCAAGCTTGGTAAGCGGAATTCCGATTCCTCCTCCATGGCATATATCGAATGGGTCGATCAGGCCGTCATCGTTGAAGAGCCTGAAATCACCACGGAGCCAAAAGCTGCCAAGGCCAAGACCGTAAAGGCTGAAAAAGCTCCTAAGGCTGAAGCTTCGGACGCTCCTGAGAAGGAAGCGAAGCCCAAGGCTAAGAAGAAAAAGGACGCTTCCGAGTAATTCGAAAGATAAACCACTCATCAAACGCCGCGGAAAAGAGATTTTCCGCGGCGTTTTGCTTTCCGGCCACGGTTTCACCTCCTTCGTCAAAAGAAATTTTGATTTCGGAAAATTTTCCCGACTCCCCATTGATTCCCCGCGCGGAATTCGCGATACTTTCTGCCGATGGAAAACTTCGTCCACCTGCACGTTCATTCCCAATACTCGCTCCTCGACGGAGCCGTGCGGATCAAGGAGCTAATGAAGAAGGCCAAAGGCTTCGAGATGCCCGCCGTTGCGCTCACCGATCACGGCAATCTTTACGGCGCGGTGGAGTTTTACCAGGCCGCTCGCAGTGCGGGTATCAAACCCATCCTCGGCTGCGAAGCCTACATGGCTCCGGGCTCTATGAAGGACCGCAAGGCTTCCTCCGGAAAGGATGCTGCCTACCATTTCACGCTTCTCGCGCAAAACGAGGTGGGTTGGCGCAATCTCGTGAAGCTCATCACCGCTGCCCATCTTGAGGGCTTTTATTACAAGCCTCGGATCGATAAGGAAATCCTCGCTGCGCACTCCGAGGGATTGATTGGTCTCAGCGGTTGTCTTAAAGGCGAAGTTAACTCCCTCATCAGCGTGGGACAACTCGCGCAAGCGCGCGATGTCGCCGCACAGTACCGCGATATTTTCGGGAAGGAAAATTTCTTTATCGAGCTTCACGATCACGGACTGGACGCGCAACGCAAGTGCACGCCGGAGCTGATCAAAATCGCGAAGGAACTCGATCTGGGACTCGTCGCTGCAAATGACGTACACTTTCTGGAGCGTGAGCACCACGAAGCGCATGACGTCATGATCTGCATCGGCACGGGCTCGATGATTCATGACGAAAAACGCCTGCATTACGTCCCCGAGCTTTATTTCAAAAGCCCTGAGGAAATGCGGAAGCTTTTCGCGGAGACGCCGGAAGCCTGCGACAACACACTGCGCATCGCCGAACGCTGCAATTTCGAGATGGAGTTCGGCAAACTCAAGTATCCCTCCTATGAGGTGCCTGAGACTACGACCCGTGAACAATACCTCCGCGATCTCTGCCAGCAAGGATTGGAAAAACGCTTCACTCCGGAAGAAGCTGCCGCACCGGAAATCCAGGAACGCCTCGCAAAGGAACTCGGCGTGCTGGAGAACGCGGGCTTTGTAAGTTACTTCCTTATCGTCTGGGATTTCATTGACTACGCAAAAAGGAACGGCATTCCCGTCGGGCCCGGTCGTGGCTCTGCCGCAGGGTCTCTTATCGCTTACCTGCTCGGCATTACCGACCTGAATCCTCTTCGTTACGGGCTCATATTTGAGCGCTTTCTTAATCCTGAGCGCGTAAGCCCTCCCGATATCGATATTGATTTTTGCATCAATCGCCGCGTGGAAGTTATTGACTACGTCCGTCGTAAATACGGCGAACGTTCTGTTTCGCAAATTGTCACCTTCGGCACACTCGGCGCAAAGAGCGTCATTCGCGACGTGGGTCGCGTGATGGGCCTGAGTTACGGTGAAGTGGATCGCATCGCGAAGATGATTCCCAATGAGCTAAATATCACGCTCAACAGCCGTACTGATAAGGATGGGAAATCTGTCCCTGGAGCCATTGATAAAAATCCCGATTTAAAACGCGCCGTAGAGGAAGAGCCGGCCACGCGGCAGCTCTGGGAATACGCCTCCGTCCTTGAAGGTCTTTCGCGTAACTCCGGCATCCATGCCGCAGGCGTCGTCATCGGTGCGGGAGATCTTTCGGATGAAATTCCGCTCAGTCGCGGCAAAGAAAACGAAATCGTCACCCAGTTCGACATGGGCGGGCTTACCGAACTCGGCATGCTCAAGATGGACTTTCTCGGTCTAAAAAATCTTACGATCATTCAGGACGCCGTGAACCTGATCCAGAAGAAGGAACCTGATTTCAAAATTGAAACTATTCCACTCGATGACACGGATACGTTCGCAGTCTATAACCGAGGTGAAACGATCGGCGTGTTCCAGGTCGAGTCCGGGGGAATGACGAAGACGTGCCGAAAATTCAATGTTCAAAAAATCGAGGACATCATTGCCCTCATCGCGCTTTATCGTCCCGGTCCGATGGAGTGGATCGACGATTACATCGAGCGTAAGGAAGGCCGTAAGAAGGTAAAGTATGAGCATCCTCTCCTCGAGGAAGTTGCCAGCGAAACTTACGGCGTCTTGATTTATCAGGAACAGGTCATGAAGGCGGCAAGTGTCATGGCAGGATATAGCCTTGGCCAGTCCGACTTGCTTCGCCGCGCGATGGGTAAAAAGGATGAAGCGAAGATGGCGAAGGAACGCGGTCGCTTCATCGAAGGTTGCGCGACGCACCACCAGATTAAGGAAAATGTCGCAAGTGCGGTATTCGATGTTCTTGAAAAATTCGCCGGTTACGGATTCAACAAGAGTCACAGCGCGACGTATGCGCTGGTCAGCTATCAAACAGCGTATCTCAAAGCGAAATATCCGCTGGAGTTCATGGCTGCCCTGCTCAGCAACGAATATGCCAACACGGAGAAGATTTCCATTCTCGTCTCCGAGTGCAAACGCATGGGAATTCCGATTCTCGCGCCGGATGTTAATTACAGCGCGCTTCGTTTCGAGCCGGAGATTAATAAAGAAACGCCCTGCATTCGATTCGGTCTGTCCGCCATCAAGAATATTGGTGAAATGGCCATGGAAGCTGCCATTCAGGAGCGCGAAAAAAATGGCAAATACCTGGCGCTTGATGATTTTTGCTCCCGTCTCGACTCACGCATCGTAAATCGCAAAACACTCGAATCGCTCGTTAAGTGTGGCGCCTTCGATTCCGTCACGCCTTCCCGCGCCGATGGCTTTGCCTCCATTGAACATGCGCTGAATGCCGCTTCTGCCACGCAGCGCGACCGTGCCAGCGGACAGGTCTCCATGTTTGACGACATGAGCATCGGAATACCCGAAGCGCGTAAAGTTGCCGTAGATCCGTGGACGCAGCAGGAGACGCTCGCAAATGAAAAAGAACTTCTCGGGTTCTATGTGACCGGGCACCCGCTGGATGACTACGCGGGGACGATTGAGAGCAGCAAGTTTACGACCATCGCGGAAGTGAAGGAGTTAAAAACGAAAAAATCCGGGGTGAAACTTGCCGGCATTCTTCTAACGGTCGAAAAGCGTTTTACAAAAACTGAAGGTAAACCTTTTGCGATTTTCCAGCTTGAGGATTACACCGGCTCGATCGAACTCACGGCATGGAGCGAAGTACTCGCAAAATATACCGAACATCTCGTACCCGGAAAAGCCGTCGCTATCACGGCTACTGTTTTCCCGAGCGATGACTCGATCCGCGTTTCCACTTCGGAGATCGCTCCGCTCAAGGCCAGGATGTCGCGCAAACCCGTACTTCTCCGCCTCGATAAATCCCTCATGAAGGAAGAGTCGCTTCAGCAACTCGTAACTTCCGTGGGCCGGTACCCTGGAACGCGTCCGTTGTTTCTCGAATTTGTGAACGGCGAAGGCAGTGGCTTCCGCTTTGAAACCAACGAGTCGTTTCGAGTCGGCGATGAACGCGCCTTACGCAAGGAGCTTGGCTCCTACCTCATTCCATGACCACGCGGCTCTGGGCTCTGGTGTTTGCGCTCGTGCTTTTGCTGGGCATTCCCGGTCATGCGCAGACACCGCCTGGAATCACGGTCGATCCTCAGTTCAAGCTTCAGGTCTTCTCGGATAAAATCGAACGTCCTCGCACGATTACCGCTCGTGCCGATGGCGTCGTCTTCGTCACGAGCGCCACGAAGAACCAGATATTCGGATTGAAAGATACCACAGGCACTGGAGTCGCCGATCAATTCTGGGTGGTAGCCGATAATATCACGGGCGCCCATGGCATCGTATCGCGGGGAGACGATCTCTATGTTGGCGAAAACGGACGCATCCTGAAAATCCACCTCGATAAAAATGCGAAGGAGGAATCCCGCACCGTCATTCTCGATGAGAAAACACTCCCATCCGGCGGTGGTCATAACACGCGCATGCTTGCCATCGGCCCGGACAATCGCATCTATACCGGCCTCGGCTCTTCATCAAATATCGGTCTTGATAACAAAGATGCCCTGACTCTGAAGCGCCAGAAAGTCTGGTCCTACAAACTCGACGGCACGGACGAGCAACTTTTCGCCACCGGCCTCCGCAATACCCAGAAAATCGACTGGAACCCGAAGACGAGCGAACTTTTCGGCACCGATCACGGTAGCGACAACATCTCACCCGATCCTCTCATCAATAACGACAACCCCTCCTGCGAATTCAATCACCTCATCAAGGGTAAAGACTACGGCCACCCTTATGTCGTAACCGGAGCCGATGGCAAAAATGCCCCCCGCCCCGAATATGCAGGCTATGCCGAAACCGTAGAAAAGCTGGAAAAATCTCTTCCCGCAGCATTTCCACTCGGCGGTCACATGTCCCCAACCGGCTGGATATTCTATCGCGGAAAAACATTCCCCCAGGAATTTCGCGATTCCGCCATTCTCTGCCTCCGCGGATCGTGGAACAGCACCGTAAAACACGGCTACTGCGTCGAAGCCCTGATCTTTGAAAACGGCCTCCCCGTAAAAGCAAAAAAACTCGTCGACTTCCTCCCACCCGACAAATCCCGCGAAGCAGACCGCCCCGTCGACGCCTCAAACTACCCCGACGGCAGCATCCTTTTCACCGGCGAAATCGCGGGGAGAGTTTATAAGCTATCTGCTGCGAAATAGGTTGTTAAAATCGCAATAATTACTCCTTCAATGCGACTCCTTATAATCAAAAAAGGCGAATTTATCACTCTGCCTTTACGGTATTAATTCTCTATCGAATCGATAATTTCTCCAGGCAATCTATTTGTGTCTATCGAACATACCGCTATAGCACCTGTATTCCGCCAAACTGTCATAAACTTTTCTGGAACATGAATTGGAAAATTGCAAATTGGACAATTTGTCACCGTGCCATCACTTATATCATTGAGCGCCAATTCTGTTCTCTCACAAACAAGAAATGGCCCCCTCTGAATAGGTAAATCACACATAATTTTGAATTCTTGTGAAGTCGGAGAATGAATGCTTTGCGCAAAAAAATTGAGGTGTAGCCGCGCTTGCTACGGCTTTTATTATCGAACAATCCCGCGTTCGCTGGCTTCGATGAATTCTACCACGATGCTGATCTCTGTGCCCTGCAATTGCTCGCGGATCGACTGTACTGCCTGCTTCGTGTTTAAATTCGAGCGATAGATAATGCGGTAGGCTTCGCGTAAATTGCGGACGGCGTCTGCGGAGAAATCATTGCGCTCAAGACCTACCTGATTGATACCGCGAACCTCCGCGGGGTTTCCATCGGCGATCATGAAAGGTGGCACGTCCTGCACGATCTTTGTGCATCCGCCGAGGA
>JBDTJR010000200.1:0-5322 GCA_039935735.1 Chthoniobacterales bacterium
CATCCGCTCCGAAGCCACCAGCGAAAAGACCGCCGCTTCCAAGCTCCGCGACATCCGCGACATGCTCACCGTCCTCCGCAATCTCGACATCAAGCCCGAAAAAGGCCGCCGCAAAGATCTCAAGAAATTGGATCTCCTCGTCAACGACCTCACGGTTTTGATCGAAAGCTGGTAGCAGGCGCGGCCTGCTTATTTTTACTATTAGAGCCTTGGATCGACGGGCTCACTTTCGAGTGCGAGGACTCCGAAGACGCATTCGTGAACACGGCGCAAGGGCTCTTTTCGAACAAAACGTTCGAGTGATTCAACGCCGAGTGCAAATTCCCGCATTGCGAGAGATCGTTTTGGCCCCAGGCCTCGATTTCGTAAACGCTCGAGATTTTCCATTCGGGTATATTCCGGGCCATAGATGATTCGAAGGTATTCTTTCCCGCGACATTTGACGGCGGGCTGTGCATTTCCACGTCGGCCTCGCGCGATAAACTCCAACGGCTTTACCACCATGCCTTCGCCGCCATTTGCAGTGAGTTCCATCCACCACTCGATCGCCTGTTGTTCCTCTTCGGTGTTGGTTAAATTAATAATCCGATAATTGGTTGCCATGATGATTCCCCCGGCAAGTTTTGCCAGTGTGGCCATATGCCAATCATGTTTCTTATCAATATGAACGCATCCTTCGGACGCCAGCAGGTGAAACGGTGCAAGACGTAAATCATCCACGGATTTAACGGGCCAGCAATATTTGCGGTAGGCTTCCGTATAGGCATTCAGCAGCTGCATTCTTTCCTGTGTCTCTACCTGTAAATTATTTACGGAAAGGCCTCGTGCGATGGCGGCGTCCAAAGCAGCGAGCGCCTCATGCAGCGTGGCTTGTCCTGCAGCGGCAACGGACGCATATTGATCGACGATCAGCGATTGTGCTTTTGCCGACCACGGCATCAACTCGCAATCGAAACAAAACCAGCTCGTGACAAATTCGTCCCAAAATCCCGCTTTGGAAATTTGATCATGGAGTCGGGAAAGAAATTCCTGTTCCAAAACACGGTCATCAAAAAATCTGCGACCAGTGCGCGTATAAACGATGCCGATGCCTTCGTCCTTAATACCAAATCGTTTGATTGCGGCCTCTTCGTCCTTACAAATTACCACGACCGCACGGGAGCCCATGTGCTTTTCCTGACAGACGACCACCGGCTGGCCTTCGTTCCGATAATAGGCGAGGGCTTCACGCGGATGCTCGAGCCAGCCCTGCTCCTTGCTGGTTTCGCACGGAGACATGGTCGGCGGCAAATAGATCAACCATTTGGGATTAGCCGCAAAACGGCTCATCACTTCGAGCGCGGCGATGGCATTCTCTTCCCGAATGGTCACCGTGCGGGACAGACGGGTTTCGACAATGCGTTTTCCAATGACATCCGTAATATCGAACGTGTCATCCAGCTGTTGTTGGCTGGAAAATACCTGGGGTTTCGCGGCATCATCCAGAAATGGTTTTCGGGATTCCGCATACGTGTGATGCGCCTTTACGGAAACCAATTCTTTCTCGGGATAGCGCAATGCGGTCAACTGTCCGCCAAAGACACAACCCGTATCGATATTGATCGTGCGGTTCAGCCATTCCGGTTCAGGCACCGGAGTGTGACCATAGACGACGTTTGCACTCCCACGATATTCGCCTGCCCAGTTGTATCGCACAGGCAAGCCAAACTCATCGGTTTCCCCCGTGGTTTCACCGAAGAGCGCAAATTCCCGCACGGCTCCTGATCCACGGCCCTGCATGGATTGTTTCATGCCAGCGTGTGCAACAACCAGACGGCCTTCATCCAGGACATAATGGCTGACCATATCGTCGACAAATTCCGCGACAGATTTTGCAAATGCCTCCGGCTCCGCAGAAATTTGTGCAAGTGATTCCGCAAGGCCATGGGTAATTTGCACATTTTTCCCGCGCAGTTTCCGCATGAGTTTCACATCATGATTTCCGGGAACACAAAGCGCTGTTCCTTCCGCAACCATGTTCATGGCGAGCTTTAAAACCGACACAACCTTTGGTCCGCGATCCACGAGATCGCCGACAAAAACGGCTTTTCTCCCTGCGGGCACTTGGGCGGTGCACTGCTCGGCATTTACGTCATATCCCAGCTTGCCCAGCAACTCGGTCAACTCATCGTAACATCCATGGACATCGCCGATGATATCAAAGGGACCACGCTCGGATTTGCGGTTATTCCAAAGCGGTTCGCGCGTAATCGAAGCGGCGTCCACCTCTTCAACCGTGCGGAAAACATGAATATGTCGGAAGCCCTCTCGTTCCAAATTGCGCAGGGATCTATGAAGATCCTGACTTTGCTTGCGAATCACATGCGGGCCGAAGTCACGATCCTCACGCTGTTGGTTACGATCATGCGCTACCCGCTCCGGTAAATCGAAAACCAGCGCCACAGGAATACAATGGTGTCTGCGTGCCAGTTCCACGAGAGGCTTGCGGGCCTCCTTTTGCACATTCGTCGCATCGATGACCGTAAGCCGTCCAGCAGCCAGGCGCTTTTCCGCGATATAGTGCAATACCTCGAAGGCTTCTTTGGTAACGGTCTGGTCATTTTCATTATCCGAGACCATGGCGCGGCAGGCATCGGAAGATAAAACTTCGCTACTCTTGAAGTGGGTTTTGGCGAAAGTGCTCTTTCCAGAACCCGACACCCCGACCATTACCACCAGCGAAAGATCAGGAATTTTTACATTCATGATTCAAAGACTCCCATCTGTGTGGGTGAGCCGACCTCGGTGTCTTCCGAACCAACGGATAGAAACCGCACCTGATAACCAAAACGCTCCGCAACACCTTGCGCCCAGGTTTGGAACTGTGCGCGACTCCATTCGAAGCGATGATCGCTATGGCGGAATTTGCCGCCGGGAAGGGTCGGCCATTTCACGTTATATTCGGAATTCGGCGTGGTGATAATAACGGTCTTCGGCTTGGAGAATTCAAAAACTGCGCGTTCAAACGCATGCAGGCGTGGGGGATCAAGATGCTCGATCACCTCGACGATAGCTGCGGCATCAAAGCCAGCGAGGCGCTCATCCCGATATATAAGAGAACCTTGAATTAATTTGAGACGTTTCTTTTGCCATTCGGGAAGACGCTCAAAGCGCAGATTCCGCATGGCAATCTCCAGCATGCGATGGGATACATCCATGCCGACAATTTCTTCGAATTGTTTTTCACCAATGAGCAATTTAATGAGACGGCCCTCTCCGCATCCCAGATCAAGAACGCGCGATGCGCCGCTGGCTTTGAGCACGGACAGCACCGTTCCCAGCCGCTGCTCGTTGAGGCTGAGCTGGGTTTCGATCTCGACTTCATCCCGCAGCTCATCCTCTTCTTCCGGTTCGATCGTATCATCAATGAGACGTTCAAGAGCCGAGTCAATAAGTGATCGCTGATACCGAAGATAGCGGTGGGTGATGAGTTCCTTTTCAGGATGAGAGGAAAGCCAGCCTTCGCCTTTTGAAAGTAGTTTTTCCACTTCGTCATCACCGACCCAGTAATGCTTATTATTATCAAGTATCGGAATCAGCACGTAGAGATGCTTCAGCAGCAATTGAAGCGGCAGTGTGCCTTTTAATTTTAATGAAAAATAACGGCTTTCGCCCCAGTCTGGAAAATGAGGATCAAGCGGAAGTCGCTGAACTTCGACCGCATAGCCCAGTGGCTCGAAAAGACGACGCAAAAGCTCTTCGCCATGGCGACAGGTCACTACGGAAACAAATGCTTCCAGTTCCAGCTCACGGTCAACCGCGTCAGGACGATCTTTGCACCTTCCACCCAGCGCGCTTCCATACACCTCCGCAATTGCTACACTTAAAAAAGACGAGGCCACATAGGGGCGATCGTTTACATATTGCGACAACGACCCCGCTTCCCCAGCCGGGCCAGTTCGAGAACGGACAAGAGCAATCGGATCAACCGTCACAAATAATGCGGCTGCACATGCTTCCTCGCTGACCTCCGGGTAAAAAACTCTCGCCTTGCCGAAATTCAACCCGAATTCCTGCACCTTCTCGGGATGTTTATGCAGTAAATAACCAAGATCCGTTACCGGACTGGTGGTTGTGCGAATGGTTAGAAACATGATTTGGCGGAATTCAATCCGTCAAATATCAGATTGGACGCATGAAGCCAATCGGGATGGCAGGAAAAGACCAGACTGCTGAACTCCTGATATTTAAACTACCCCGCCATCTCAGCCGCGATCTTGCGGGCTTCGGCGTCGGCTTGGAGAATTTCTTCGAGGGTCGGGGAAGCGGTGAATGCGGTTTTTTGCATCGTGGCTTCTACGATTTTCCAGATTTGGAGGAAGGGGATGTGGTTTTCGAGGAAGGCTTCTACGGCGATTTCGTTGGCGGCGTTTAGGACGCCGGGTAAGGTGCCGCCGCGGGTGCCGGCTTCGCGGGCGAGCGAGAGTGCAGGGAAATCTTTTTCGCGGGGGGCTTCAAAATCGAGACGGGCCATTTGTGCGAGATCGAGCGCGGGTTGCTGGCTTGGGAGGCGGTCGGGCCAGGTGACTGCGTATTGGATCGGGAAGCACATGTCGGTGTGGCTCAACTGAGCGAGGAGCGAGCCGTCCACAAATTCCACCAGCGAGTGAACGATGCTTTGCGGATGCACGACGACGTCGACTTTTTCAATCGGCACGCCGAAAAGGCAATGCGCTTCGAGCATTTCGAGGCCTTTGTTAAACAAACTTGCGGAATCGATGCTGATCTTGCGACCCATGCTCCAGGTCGGGTGCTTGAGCGCCATCGCGGGAGTCACGGTTGCAAGCTGGTCGGCGGGTAATTCGCGAAAAGGACCACCTGAGCAGGTGAGGATGAGGCGACGGATGCCGCTGGCTTCGCGCCCGTTGAGACATTGGAAAATCGCGTTGTGTTCGCTATCGACGGGGAGCACCTGCACGCCTTTGCGCGCGGCGGTAGCCATGATGATTTCTCCCGCAGTGACAAGAATCTCCTTGCTGGCGACGGCGAGGTCTTTCCCGGCTTCGATGGCGGCGAGGGCGGGCTTCAGCCCTGCAGTGCCGACAATCGCGGCGAGGACCATGTCGGCTTCCGGCAATGTCGCGAGTTCCAGCAAACCTTCCGGACCTGCGACGACGCGCGTTGTTTTATCGACACCGGCGCGGACTTTTTCCACGTCGGCTTCGCTTCCCACGCAAACGAGCAAAGGCTTAAACTCCCTCGCCGCCTCGATGATCTTATCGATATTCCGATGCGCGGACATGCCGACGATTTCCATGCGGTCGGGGATGCGGCGTGCGACTT
>JBDTJR010000201.1:0-6818 GCA_039935735.1 Chthoniobacterales bacterium
CATTGCACTCAATGCCCGCCCGACTTGGGAGGCCATCCTCAACAGCGATCACGGACCGCCATTTGGCAAAACGCGCGCCCATTTGAGCGTATTCCGCGAGACGCTCGCGCAATTCATCCAACCCGGCAGTGACTTTCTCGCCGGGATGTCCGGCTAGATCTTCTTCGCCGAGGTCCACCTTGATGCCGGGAAGGATTCCCTCATCGGTGAGGACTTTCACAAAGGGAATGCCGCCGGTCGTGTGCTCTCGAATCGTTTCGTCGTAGAGGATCGCGCCGCTGATGCATTCGCCGAGGCCGGGCGTGGTGATAATCAACTCCCGCCAGGCGCGACGGTTCTCGTGCACCGGGGCGATACCGTGCGCGGAAAAACGCTTATTGCAGGTGTGGTTGCTCTCGTCCATCGCCACTAGACCCTTGTCGTCAGCAACCAGCGCGTTTGCAGTAGCTAAAAGAGTTTGGGTGTTCATTGATGATGGTTTCTTATTTGAAAAGGTTTCCGTAAATTTGTTGCTATGGGCCAGCCGCGCCTGAAATTGGTTGTTGGGGTTGAGCCCGATGGAACCCAGGCCGCCAAGCCAAGTCTCCGGTCGCCAAATAGATGATCATCGCCAGAAACATAAGCACTACGGCGATCCATAGGCGCCAATCAGTATGCGCACGTTTCCAATACGGTCGGTGACTGGGTGGAGTACCTCTGTGGTTCGATGCAGACCGATGATGGTTATGCGCGCTCATGGAGTGCTTGTCTTTCCCGCCGATGAATTCCACTTCCAGTTCACGATCTCCGGCATGTCCTGTCCGTGTTTTTCGATGTAGTGCTGATGCTCGATCAGCTTGTCCTTAACCATCTGCTTCAAGTAGTCGCCCTTAGACCCGAGATGCGGCACTCGATCGACCACGTCCTGGACCAGATGAAAGCGGTCGAGGTCATTCTGCACTCGCATGTCGAAAGCCGTCGTGATCGTGCCCTCCTCCTTGTAGCCGCGAACGTGGAGATTGCGATTCGTCCGGCGATAGGTGAGCCGGTGGACAAGCCATGGGTAGCCATGGAAAGCGAAGACGATGTGCTTGTCTTTGGTGAAGAGCGAGTCGTAGTCGGTTTCACTCAACCCATGCGGATGTTCGCTCGCGGATTGCAGCTTCATCAGATCGACGACGTTGATGACGCGGATTCTCAGCTCGGGCAGATGCTCGCGAAGGATGGATACCGCGGCGAGAATCTCCAGCGTGGGGGTGTCCCCGCAGCAAGCCATGACGATATCCGGTGCTGAGCCCTGATCATTGCTGGCCCATTGCCAGATACCAATGCCTTCCGTGCAGTGAATCACCGCTGCTTCCATGCTCAGCCATTGGGGAAGTGCATGTTTGCCGGCCACCACCACGTTGACGTAATGCCGGCTGCGCAGGCAGTGATCGAAGACGGACAACAGACAATTGGCATCCGGCGGCAAATAGACCCGCACGATGTCGGCTTTCTTGTTGATCACATGGTCGAGAAAACCGGGATCCTGATGGGTAAAACCGTTGTGATCCTGCTGCCATACGTGGGAAGCCAGCAGATAGTTCAGGGAGGCAATCTTTCGCCGCCAGGGCAGTTCCGATGTGACCTTCAGCCACTTCGCGTGCTGACTGAACATCGAGTCCACGATGCGGATGAAGGCTTCGTAGCTATTGAACAACCCGTGTCGCCCGGTGAGCAGATAACCTTCTAGCCAGCCCTCGCACTGGTGCTCGCTGAGCATCGAATCGAGCACGCGTCCGGCAGGCGCTAGAAACTCATCATTGCTTACTTCCCGCGCATCCCATTGCCGGTTGGTGACTTCAAAGACCGCTCCCAGGAGATTGGAGAGTGTTTCATCAGGTCCGAAAACGCGAAAGTTGGTCTGGTTGAGTAGGGTAATGTCACGCAGGAACTTGCCGAGCACCATCGTATCCTGGCCGTCCACGCAGCCGGGCGACGGCACCGACACCGCGTGGTCGCGGAAATCAGGCATCACCAGATCACGCAGAAGTAATCCACCATTGGCATGCGGGTTGGCACCCATTCGGCGGTCGCCTTTGGGCGCCAGTTCTGCCAGTTCCGGCAACAGGCGACCATTACGATCGAAAAGCTCCTCGGCCCTGTAACTCTTCATCCAGTTTTCAAGAAGAACGAGATGATCGGGATGCGCTGCGTCCACCAGAATCGGGACCTGGTGTGCACGGAAGGTTCCCTCAACCTTCAAACCATCGACAACTTCGGGTCCTGTCCATCCTTTGGGCGACTTGAGCACAATCATCGGCCAGCGCGGCCGTGTAATATCTTTCTTGTCGCGCGCAGTAGCCTGGATTTGTCGGATGTCCTCAATGGCCTTTTCCAGCGTCGTGGCCATGAGTTCATGCATCTCATCCGGGTCGTCGCCTTCCACGAAGTAAGGCGTCCAACCGCAGCCGCGGAAAAACTGCTCCAACTCCTCATGCTCGATGCGGGCGAGCAGGGTCGGATTACTGATCTTGTAGCCATTGAGATGCAAGATCGGCAGCACCGCGCCGTCCGTGGCTGGATCGAGAAACTTGTTGGACTGCCAAGCCGTCGCCAGTGGTCCCGTTTCCGCCTCTCCATCGCCGACAATGCACGCGACGATCAG
Source organism: Chthoniobacterales bacterium (assembly GCA_039935735.1). Taxonomy (GTDB): domain Bacteria; phylum Verrucomicrobiota; class Verrucomicrobiia; order Chthoniobacterales; family JBDTJR01; genus JBDTJR01. The sequence continues at coordinate 2,630 of JBDTJR010000201.1, forward strand.
CTCCGGGTTGTCGAAAGCGGCTCCGAACGCATGACTTAGCGAATAACCCAGTTCGCCACCTTCGTGGATTGATCCAGGCGTCGTCGGCGCCACATGACTGGAAATTCCGCCTGGCCATGAAAATTGCATGAACAGCTTCTTCAGCCCCGCTTCATCCTGCGTGATATTCGGATAAACTTCGCTCCAGGTGCCTTCGAGATAAACATTGCCCACCAACGCCGGTCCTCCGTGACCAGGGCCCGCGACATAGAACATATCCAAGTCATACTTCTTGATGACTCGATTCAAATGCACATAGATGAAGTTCTGGCCCGGGGTCGTGCCCCAGTGTCCCACGACCAACGGCTTCACATGTGACAGCTTCAGCGGCTCCTTGAGCAATGGATTGTCGTAAAGATAAATCTGACCGACTGAGAGGTAGTTCCCAGCGCGCCAGTAGGCATTCATCTTCTGGAGCAAGTCCGGCGAGAGCGTATTAGTTTCGTGGCTGTTCCTCGTATGGAGCAACTCAGGAGTAAGTGTATTGGTATTCATGGTTTTGAGTTTCTTAGTCGAATCGAGATGGAGGGCCTCCGCTTCGTGGATGAACAATTTTGGAATTTATAACCGGTGTGTTTAATTGCTTTTAGCTGGCTCGCAAATATCAAGTCCGAGCGCGGCCAGCTTGTTGCGTGTGGTTTTGTAATCGGTGTGAAGAATGCTTCGAATCCCCAGACCTTCCGCGATTTGGACAAACATCGGGGTGTTTTCGATATAAATGATATTTCCAGCGGGCGCTTGAGCGACATCCAGCGCATGTCGAAAGATTTCGACATCGGGTTTGCGGTGGTGGACGAAACAGGAAGAAATGAAGGCATCCACAAACCCGTCTAGTTCGAAGGCGTGAATCCGATGCGCGTTCAGTTCGCGGCCCTCGTTGCTGACGACAACGATTTTCAATCCGTACGCCGACTTTAGGTTACGGACCAGTTCGATCATTTTGGGGTACGGCTTCGACTGCGCGAACATGAACTGCTCAAATTGATCGCGGGTAAATGGCCGCTCCCGATAGAAGATCGCGAGCTTCAGATAATCCTCGAGGCTGAGCATGCCAGCTTCGTGAGTCTCGTAAGCTTGATGATGCCGCATCTCAAGTTCGACGGGATCCAGACCAAACGTCTTCGCCGCCAACACCCGGTAATCATGAACCCAGCCGTCTGTAAGCAAGACGCCGCCAATATCCACGAATAAGCAGGTGATTTCCGTTGAGGCCTTCATCGTCTGGGCCATGGCAGATTTGATCATCGCTGCCATAGTATGTTTGATTCCTCCAATGGGATGGCGGCGCTTTCGTAATGTGGTATAACCCGCGCTGTATAATCCGTTGCCGGACTGGCCGCCGGTACCGTTGCGCTGAAAGAGTAACTGTTGGCTGTGCCGGGCAAATTTTGGCCCCACTTCATTTCCTGGCGGACTGGCGGTTTGCCATCACCGTCGGCGTAAAGTTCAACGCAAACGGCCTCTGGATCGAGGTCGCCGAAGTAAACTTGTACTTCAAAGGTATGTTGGTTGCCGTTGGTTGTCACCTTCACCTCACCGAAATGCAGCGTGCTCCATTTCTGTTTGATCCCGTGTTTCCAACCAATCAATCCCTTGCCGATGGCGCCTTTATCATTCACGCGCGAATCGTAGGCGGTTGCCGCTGGGATATAGTGTTGCTCGGTGTATTCGCACACGGCACGGTTGGCGGAGAAGCGCGGTGTCAACTTCGCCATACTTTCGCGCATCCGTGCGACCCAGGCCGTGGGAATACCTTCGGGGTTCCGGGAATAAAATTCGGGAATCACTTCATGTTCGAGCAAGTCATAGAGCATATCCGCTTCAGCCGCATCCCAGGCTGGATCGTTGCCATGTTCCAGACCATCCCCCAGTGCCCAGCCCAAATCCGGCATATAGGCTTCGGCCCACCAGCCATCCAATTCCGAAAGATTGATGCCGCCATTGACGAGCACTTTCATGCCACTGGTGCCACACGCTTCCCAAGGCCGTTGCGGGGTATTCAGCCAGACATCCACGCCTTGCACGAGGTGCTCCGTGAGCAGCATGTCGTAATCACTGAGGAAGATCGCATGAGGACGAACCTCGGGCTGGCGAATAAATTGCACCCATCGCTTGATCAATGCCTGCCCCGACTGGTCGGCCGGATGGGCTTTGCCTGCCAGGATGAGTTGCACCGGATGCTCTGGATTGGATAACAGGCGCAGCAGCCGGGCGGGATCGTGCAACAGTAGGTTGGGCCGTTTGTAAGTGGCGAAGCGACGCGCGAAACCCAGGGTCAATACGTTGGGATCAAAAAGATGCTTCGCTTCCTCAACCGTTTCAAGGGATGCACCGGCGGCGGCATAGTGTCGAGCGAGACGGCTGCGAGAGTATTCGACCAGAGATTTATTGGCAACCATGCGAAACTGCCAAAGTTCAGTATCGGATAGGTTGCGAATATCCTGCTCCAGGCTTTGCGTCTCTCCCAACCAACGATCCTGCCCGCAGGCTTTCGTCCAAAGGTTGTCCGCTTCGGCCGAGTCCCATGTCGGCATATGAACCCCGTTCGTCACATGCCCGACGGGCACTTCACCGACCGGCCATCGGGGGAAAAGCGGCGCGAAGAGAGCTCGGCTGACTTGTCCATGCAGGCGGCTCACGCCATTCACCGACCCGCTTCCGCGGATGGCGAGATAAGCCATGTTGAAGTTTTCCGACGCGTCGTGTGGATTCTCGCGGCCCAGGGCCAGCAAATCCTGAAGGGAAATGCCGAGTTTCTTCTCCGCATAATTGCCGAGATATTGCTTGATGAGCTCTGGCGCGAAGCGGTCAAACCCGGCAGCAACAGCGGTGTGGGTGGTGAAGAGATTCCCCGGCCGGGTGGCAGCGAAAGCTACGTCAAACGGCTGAGCGGATTCCTCCATGAAATCTCGGGCGCGTTCCAATATGGCGAGCGCGGCATGCCCCTCATTCAGATGACAGACTTCCGGCCGGATGCCGAGGGCGGCGAGCAGTCTCCACCCGCCAATTCCGAGTACCATTTCCTGCTTCAGTCTCAATTCCGGGCCGCCGCCATACAACTCGCTGGTGATCCCGCGGTGAGCGGGAAAATTCGCGGCATCGTTGCTGTCGAGCAGGTAGAGCTTTACCCGGCCAACCTGGACCTGCCAGGTGCGCAACCAGACGGAGTAACCCGGCAATACAATCTCCAATCGTAACCATTCGCCATTAGGATGGCGCAAAGGTGTGATCGGCAACTGCCCGGGGTCATTGTAAGGATAAAGAGCCTGTTGCGCTCCATCCTTGTCGATTATCTGCCGAAAATAGCCCTGCTGATAGAGCAGCCCCACCCCCACAACCGGCACGCCGAGATCGCTAGCGGCCTTGAGTTGATCTCCCGCCACATTACCAAGCCCCCCTGAATAAATGGGCAGCGCTTCGCTCAGCATGAATTCCATGCTGAAATACGCGACGCAAGTCAGCGGAGAATTCGGATGTTTTCGCTGAAACCACGCAGGCTTCCCAGCGGCCTGATGTGTCGCTTGCAGCAGGTCATCCATGCTCTTCCGAAAGGCGGAATCGGCCAGTACACGCTCAATGTGGTCCCGGGAGACTGTTTGGAGGACGACCCAGGGATTTCGAGTCAATTCCCACAATTCCGGATCAAGCTGTCTCCATATTTCGTCGGTGCCATGATTCCAGGACCAGCGCATATCCAAGGCCAGTTCCGCCAGAGAATCAAATCCTTCGGCCTTTGCAGGCAGAAATCCCGGGACCGGCGGGCCGACATGCGTTTGTTCGCTCATGGTTTACAAAGGTGGATTATTGCCGGTCACGTCAGCGCTCTTTGCCGACAGATCGCTCCAAAGTAGCACCTGGCATTTTCGCCCTTACGAAGCGGACCTCTCTTCCCCACACGTCCGGTTTTGAGCGATTACCTCCATCGCCAATGGTATGGTGGTCAGTATTCCTATAAGGCTCAGAGTCCATCCGAGTAGTCTCCGCTGTTTCTTGTTCATGCTGTCGGTAAGCAGGATGCCCACCCCTCCTCCTAACAAAGCACGTGTACCGACTATCAGAGCAAGTTGTGGTAAATATAAACTGAGCTTTTTCATTGGTTTGTTCTTTCGTTACGGACCGACCATATCTGTTTTGCGGGTTTCTTCGCGGT
>JBDTJR010000202.1:0-10341 GCA_039935735.1 Chthoniobacterales bacterium
CTTCCAACTTCTTCGCCAGCGAAGCACTTCGTACAAGAGCGAGCGGAATGACTTGCAGCAACTCCTGGAGATTTTTCGTATACCCGCGCTCCTGCTTGCGCGGCATCACATCCATTCCATGAAATGACACGAGTGCCTTGCCGTCCCATTTTTTCAAAAACGGCAGCAGGTAAACTCCCGTATGCCCGAAATAAATATGCATGGTCTTGCATTGCCAGCGATCCAGCACGGCATTCAGGGGCTCGTCCTCACCACGATAAAAAAACGAAGGCTCCCGCTTCACATACTTGAGATAAAAGCGCCGCATCAGCCGCCCACGCTGCTCGGAAAGCGTTTCCACATCGGAAAAGGGGTATTCCTTTTCATTCATTCGTTCCTTGGTGATTACAAAAGTCCGAAATTCCCGTAACCCCATGATCTGACGATAGATATGGCGCATTTCCTTCTTCAGGAAGAATGTGCAATAACTGGCGACAATTGGTTTTTCCATCCCTCTAAACGATCAAACCCTGCCGCGTTCCTTCGGGCGAGCATAAATTTTTACGCCGATCACATTTCTCCGGTGTTCAATCCTGCGTGTCTCTTCAAGTGGCATCTGATACGACATTTCCAATGCAGGAGGAGGCTTCCGACAACTCCGCTTCCGAGGCGGAGGATATTGCTCTCATGTTGCGCGTTCGAGACGGCGACCTGGACTCCTTTCATGCCCTCGTCGTCCGTTATCAATACCGGGTAGTCGGCACGGTGACCCGTATGCTTGGCAGCGAGGATGAGGCGGAGGACATTGCCCAGCAGGTCTTTCTTCGCGTTTGGAAATCCGCGTCTACTTACAAGCATCAGGCAAAGTTTAATACCTGGCTGATGACCATTACCCGGAATCTCGTTTTTAATGAGATCCGTCGTCGCAAGCGCCATCCTACCCAGTCCCTGAATGAAGAGTTCGATGATCGCCCGAAACAATACGAGGACGCGACCTCGCCATCCCCCTCGGATCAGATTCAGGAAGTGGAATTGCAGATGGCTATCGACGCGGCGATCGAGTCCCTTCCCGAGCAGCAACGCATGGCAGTCGTATTGCGGCGTTACGAAGACTTATCCTACGACGAAATCGCAAAAATCCTCTCTACCAGTGTCAGCGCAGTGAAAAGCATCCTCTTCCGTGCTCGGATCGAATTGCGCGATAAGCTTCAGAAATACCTTTGATTTTCCTCGTATTTCTCGCTGGCTCGCGGAAATAATCCCGCTAGGCTTCCCGGATGGGAAATATGGACGAAAATGTTTTGGTAGTGCCTCGTGCGCTTTTTGACAAACTTGGCTCTTTTCAGGGTATCAATCTCGAAGTGGATCGCTACCTGCCTCATTTTCTTTCCACGGCAAACAACCTTTTTCTTCGCCGCGGTGAAGCGGAGAACGATCCTTCCTTTAAGCAGATCATTCCTTATGCCGTCCTCGTTCATGAGGGGAAAATCCTCCATTACGTTCGTGGAGGAAAAAGTGGAGAGAAACGTCTTGTCGCAAAGGGCTCCATCGGAATCGGTGGTCATATCAATGACACCGACGAAGGTCTTTTTTCCATGAATGAACAGACCTACAAACAGGCTGTGGAGCGTGAGGTGAATGAAGAGCTTCGTCTCGGAACTACTTTTTCGGATCGCATGGTCGCATTGATCAATGACGACGAAACTGAGGTCGGTCGTGTCCACCTCGGCGTGGTACATATTTTCACGCTTGAAAAACAGGCCGTCAAAGCCGGAGAGTCTGCGATTACGAAGCTGGAGTTTTTGACGATCGAGGAATTACAGGAACGTCACGATAGCCTTGAAACCTGGTCTCAGATTCTCCTTAAGGCTCTTCCGAGTCTTATTGGCTAGCCTGATTAGCCGGTCGTCCGCAGTCCGCTCGCGATCGCATTGACCGATAGCGTGATTTCCGGCACCAGCGCATCCGCGTTCAAAGTATCTCCTTTTTCCTTGCTTTCGCGCCACTGCCGGAGCAGGTCGATCTGTGCCATGTGCAGCTTACGCAGTGCTTCCGCGCGAAGCTTGAGTGTCTTGACGAGGCGTGGGCGACGTTCTGCAATCGATGAGCCGTATAATCGCTCAAATCCGTCGCGCGTCTTTGTCCACTCCTCGAGAATAACGCCAAATAGCCGGTCCCGTAGTTTCTTATCTTTTACGAGCCCTGCGTAACCCTTCATCAATTCGGGATCGCTGCTTGCGATGCTCGATTCGATGTTCGTCATCGCGTAATTCAAAAACGGCCACGATTTTGTAAGCGAGTGAAGTTCCTTTAACTCTGCTGCGGAAAGTCCCGCCAGTGCTGTTCCCACTCCATACCATCCGGGAATATAAAACCGTGCCTGATTCCAACTGAATACCCAGGGGATTGCCCGTAAATCATCCAGTGAGCTCATTCCCGACCGACGTGCAGGTCGCGAGCCGATCTGGCTGACTTCAAGCGCGTCGAGTGGCGTAGCTTGCCGGTAAAACTCAACAAACCCATTCTGACTCAGGAGTTCACGATAGGCATCCTCGCTCAGGCTGGACATCTTTGTCATGAGCTGCGGGGCATTCTTTGGAATACCCGTATTGGTCGCATGTTGTTGTCGTAGGGAAGTTGCCGCAACGCCGGCTTGCAATAATTCGATATTGTAGGCCGCGGTATCCAGATGCGCATATTTTTGCGCAATCGTTTCGCCCTGTTCCGTAATGCGGATATGGCCATCGAAAGATTTCAGCGGCAGTGCTTCGAGAAAACGATGTGTTGGGCCAGCACCACGACTTACCGTGCCACCTCTACCGTGGAAAAAGCAGACTTCCACTTTGCTCTTGGCTGCTGCTTCCGCCAACGCTGCCTGTGCGCAGTGGAGTGACCACTGGCTCGCAAGAATTCCGGCGTCTTTGCAACTGTCGCTGTAGCCGACCATGACCTGCTGCTCGAGCCGCTTGAAACCGGTTTGCAATTCCTTCTGCAATGCGAGGCTGGATTTTGTAATCGGATGTGCAAGAAAACCCTTCAGGATCGTCGGAGACTGTTGAAGATCGGGAATCGTTTCAAAAAGGGGCACCACGGGAACTTTGCACGAAAGCTTTCCTTCCGGCACACAACACAGCCCGCCATCCCGCGCGAGTATATACACGGTTAAAAGATCAGACACCTCGGTAGTCATGCTCACGATGAGCGAACCAATGCCATTGCGGCCGTGATCGGCGATCTCCTGCGCCACCACTCGGAAACATTCCAGCACCGCTGCGGAGTGTGGGCCTGGCGCATTCTCTCCCGGCGGTAAAAATGGACGAAGCGACTTCAGCTCTTCATTTAAAAAGGCAACGCGTTCTTCTTCTGTCCAGTTATTGACATAACCTTTTCCGTCAAGTCCGGCGAAATCCATTAACTCACCCAGCGCATGCCGATAGAACCGACTGTTTTGCCGTATATCCAGCGAGGCGAGGTGAAATCCGAAAACTTCGATGATTCGAATCACGGGCCGCACATCGCGGTCGATCAATACCCCGGCTCCGATTTCCTGAAGTCCAGCAGCGAGAATTTGCAGATCCGCAATGAGTTCTTCCGGTTGCGCATAAGGCAGCGCTCCCTGCTCCGGTTGATCCGGCAGGCGTGCCATCATCCGCTGCACATACCAGCGCCATGGTTCGATGCGGTATTCTTCCGGTGCTTTTCCGAAATGTTCGAGCACGGACTTCGGCGGTTGTTGCATCCAGGCCGAGAGTGTCAGCTTCGCTTCAAGTGCGGTAAGTTCGCGGCGAATCCCCGAAAGCGCTTGTCTGCGCAGGCTTTTGAGAGTGTCGGATGTGACTTCCGCTGTTACCAGAGGATGTCCGTCGCGGTCTCCGCCTACCCATGTGCCAAAGCGCAATTTCGGATAGCCGCCTTGTTTTACCACTTCACGAGTATTATAGCCTGCAAGCGTCAAGGCATCTTCAAAACCGTCGTCGAGTGTTTGCAGGATGCGTGGAAAAACCTCGCTGAGATAATAAAGAACATTCCGTCTTTCGTCGGAGAGTCCCGGACGGCGAATCAAAACCTCGCCGGTTCTCCAGAGACGTTCCAGCGAAGCGCGAAACTCCCGCTTTAGCCGATGCAGTGAGATTTCACTCTGCGGATTATTGAGTTTTTCAATCAGGGCAAAAAGTGCGCGGTGCTGTTCAAGCACGGAGAGGCGCTTGGCTTCCGTTGGGTGCGCGGTAAGCACGGGCTCCACGATGCTTGAGCGAATCACTTCCGCGATTTTCGCTTCCTTGACACCATTCGTCTGTAATTCTTTGAGATAAAATCCCCAGAGACCGCGTTCCGCCGTGGAGCCATATTCAGCTTCGCGTTGCTTGCGCACTTCGGCGGCGGCATTCTCCTCCACCATGTTCAGGAGCTGGAAAGCAATCGAGTAAGCCTGCGCTAAAAGTGCCGGCGGAGCATCGCCCTTTATTTCTTTGGCGGCGGACCAGGGGAGACGGGAAGCAACCGTTTTATGACCCAGTGCGGTAAGAGCTTCGGAAAAACATTCGATCAATAGCGTTAGATCGCGGTCAATTTTTTCAAATCCGCTTCCAAGATAAGGTCTGTCTTCCGTGCTCTTTCGCTTCACGCAAAAGAATTTGTTATGATTTCCGCTTCCATGCAAGCCGAGATCATCCTGCGAATGTAAGTTTCAGCGTTTCGAGCGGGGATCGAACGCATCCCGTAGCGTATCTCCGAGCAAATTCAGCGCCAGAAGCGTGGTTGCCATGAAAAACGCGGGGAATACAAGTAGCCACCAATAGCTGCGTAACGGATTCAGTGCCCCTGCACCGTCGGCCAGCAAGGCGCCCCAGCTTGTTTGCGGAGCCTGCACACCGAGCCCAAGAAAGCTAAGGAAGGACTCATCGATGATAATCGCAGGGATCGTCAGCGTCAGATAGATCGTAATGATTCCCACCAGGTTTGGAAGGATATGACGAAGGAGGATTTTGAAATTACTCTGCCCAAGTGCGGACGCCGCTGTGACAAACGCGCGTGATTTCAGCGCAAGCACCTGGCCACGCACAATGCGTGCCATCGTCAACCACTCGATCAAGCCGAGGGAAAAAACCAGAATGATGATGCGGGAGGAGGTTGTCATCCATTGCTGATTGATATGGTTCGCGAATTCCTCCAACTGCGTATTGAACGCATTGATTGCGATCAGCACAAAAATTAGCCGTGGCACGGAATAAAGAATATCGACAAACCGCATCATCATTGCATCCGTTTTCCCTCCAACGTAACCGGCGATCATGCCGTATCCGACACCGATAAAAAGACTCACCAGCGCACCGGAAAGTCCGACGATTAAGGAAACTCTGCCGCCGGAAAACACCCGATAAAGCATATCGGTTCCATTAAGGTTCGTCCCGAAGGGATGATGCAGAGTGGGGGATGCGTATTGATTGTGACTCGGAGTGTCATAACCGTGTGGCAAAATTGCTGGAATGATAATGCATGCCAGCACGACGATCACGAGCCAGGTAGCTGCGATTTTCGCGACTCCACTCTTGCGCAAATAGCGAAATGATCGTGGATCAAGCATCGATTTTTATCCGTCGATCCAGGACGGTATAGGAAAGGTCCACGATCAGGTTGAAGAGCACCAGCAATACACAATAGACGATCACCACGCCACCGAGCAGGAAGCCATCGCGGTTTTGGATGGAGTTCACAAAAAATCCTCCTGCTCCGGGAATATGAAAGATCGTTTCCACCACGATGGAACCGGTAAGCAGATTGGCGGCGAGAGGGCCGAGGAAAGTCACGACTGGAAGGATTGCCACGCGTAGAGCGTGTTTATAAGTGACAATCGATTCACGAAGTCCTTTCGCGCGTGCAGTGCGGACAAAATCCTGATCCAGCGTTTCAAGCATGCTCGCCCGCATCAGGCGTGCGATATACGCGAGATAGGGCGCAGCAAGCGTAATGGCTGGAAGAATACACTCCGCAGGCCCACCCCAGCCGCCGACAGGTAGCCAGTGGAGATAAAGACCGAAGATCAGGATTAGAAGCGGCCCAATGATAAAAGAGGGGAGGGAAATGGAAATCAACGCCGAAAGCATGGCGGTGGTATCGATCGACGTATTATGATGTACCGCGGCCACCGTTCCCAACCAGATACCGCCGATAGTTGCGATTAAAAACGCCATTCCCCCCAGGGCGAAAGTCACCGGCAGTGTTTGCACAAGAATTTCATTCACGCTGCGGTTGCGATACTTCGTCGAGAGACGCAAATCTCCATGCAAAAGATCGGCCATATAACCGCGGTATTGCGTCCACAATGACCCGTCGAGTTTGTACTTTTTGAGGAGTTCCTTTTCGATGGCCGCCGGAATTTTTCGCTCGGCATCAAACGGCCCACCGGGCGAAGCACGAATTAAAAGAAACGTGACCGAGATCACGCAAAACAGCACGACCACCAACCCGGCAAGACGCTTGAGAAAATAGGCCGCCATGCCGGTTGAATTCGTTCGTGCCTTAGGAGGCCGCCATGTAGGGCAGTCTGCCTGCGCAAGTCTTTACGGCTTCAACGCCCTCAAGAAGATCGGCGATCGCATCCCATTTTCCCGTCGTCAAACCTTCGTGGGCGTGATCGGGAATAAGCAGCCGGAAATCCATGTCAGCTACCGTAACTTTCTTTTCGGTGAGATCGATGATGACTTCGACCGCAGGATCTTTGTCGATCAAGTCCGCGATGGCACGAATGTCTCCGCTTTCCAGGACCACGCAGGGCATGCCAAGCGTAATCGAGTTGCCAAAAAAGATTTCCGCGAAACTTTCCGCAATGACCGCACGGATACCGAAACGATAAAGCGCCTGTGGGGCGTGTTCTCGCGAGCTTCCGCAGCCAAAATTACTTCCCGAGAGAAGAATCGTGGCTCCCTCGAAACGTTTTTCATTCAGGGCGTGTGGCTTGTCGCTGCCATCTTCTTTTTTGCGTTCGTCGTAAAACGCATATTCTCCAAGACCGTCAAAGGTAACGCATTTCATGAACCGCGCCGGAATGATGCGGTCCGTGTCAATATCATCGCCTTCCACATACACACCGCGTCCTGCGGTTTGGGTGATTTTTTGAAGTGCCATAAATTTAATTCCTTAGGAAAGAGTGAAAACTTCACGGGCGTCACTGATGACGCCGGTAACCGCGGCTGCTGCCACCATGAGAGGACTCATCAGGATCGTGCGTCCCGTAGGGCTGCCTTGTCTGCCTTTAAAGTTACGATTACTCGAGCTGGCGCAAAGCTGCTCGCCAATCAATTTGTCAGGGTTCATAGCAAGACACATCGAGCATCCCGCATTGCGCCATTCAAAACCTGCGTCTTTGAAAATGGTATCCAGCCCCAGTTCTTCCGCGAGACGTGCAACAGCTTGTGAGCCGGGCACCACGATCGCCTTGAGTCCGGACTTCACCTTATGCCCCTTGAGATACTGCGCCACTTCCTGCAGATCACTCAGACGTCCATTCGTGCAGCTACCCAGGAAAGCGACATCCACTTTGGTGCCCTTGATGGGAGTGCCGGGGTTCAGCTTCATGTGTGTGTAAGCTTCTTCTGCCGTGCCGCGATCTTTCTCGGGCAGTAAGGCGAGTTCCGGAAGTTTTTCGTTGATGAAAATCGCTTGTCCCGGATTGATGCCCCACGTCACCGTCGGCAAAATGTCCTCGGCCTTGTAGTTGATGATATCGTCGTATTTCGCATCCGCATCGGAGCGCACGGCTTCCCAGCGCGCCACGGCCTTATCCCACTCCGCGCCTTTTGGCGAGTAGGGGCGACCCTTCAGGTATTCATAGGTCGTGTTGTCAGGATTCACGTAGCCGACACGCGCACCGCCTTCGATGCTCATGTTGCAAACCGTCATGCGTTCTTCCTGCGTAAAATTATCAAGTGTCGAGCCGCCGTATTCGTAAGCGTAGCCCAGACCGCCATTCACTCCGAGTTTGCGGATGATGTGCAAAATCACGTCTTTCGCGTAAACGCCGGGTGACAATTTTCCATCGACATTGATGCGGCGCACCTTTGGCTTCTTGAGCGCCATCGTTTGCGTGGCCAATACATCGCGCACCTGGCTTGTTCCGATTCCGAACGCAATCGCGCCAAACGCCCCATGCGTCGAGGTATGCGAGTCTCCGCAGGCAATCGTCGTTCCTGGCTGGGTGATTCCCTGCTCCGGTCCCACGATGTGCACAATGCCCTGATTGCCTGTATTGATGTCAAAAAAGGTGATGTCAAATTCTTTGCAGTTCTTGCGCAGTTCCTGAATCATCGCCTCGGCGAGTGAGTCAGAGAAAGGTTCCTCCTGCTCGTCCGTAGGCACGATATGATCCACGGTTGCAAAGGTGCGATGAGGGTAAAGAACCTTTAACCCCAGATCACGCACCATCCCGAATGCCTGCGGACTTGTCACCTCATGAATCAGGTGAGTGCCAATAAGCAGTTGCGTCTGCCCGTTTGGCAATTCGCGTACCGCGTGGGCTTCCCATACTTTTTCAAACAACGTTTTCCCCATAAACGTTACATAATAGGGAAATTTTGACGCCTCGCAAGTGTCGTTCCAGCCTATTTTAGGGGGATAAAGTAAATAGGATTGACCCCTTTACGCCCACGCTGGAAACTACCTTACCTCCTATGGCAAAATCAAAGACTGACGCATCCAAGAAAGAAAAACGAAAAGCTTACGAGAAGGAGTTGCTCCGCCTTCAGGTTGAGCTGGTAAAACTCCAGCTCTGGGTCAAGAGCACCGGCGCACGGGTGATCGTTCTGTTTGAAGGTCGGGATGCAGCGGGCAAGGGGGGGGTAATCAAGCGCATCACCGAGCATGTCAGTCCCCGTGTTTTTCGCATTGTCGCATTGCCAGCCCCTACGCACCGGGAAAAGACCGAGCTTTATTTGCAACGTTATGTAGAGCATTTCCCCGCAGCCGGTGAAGTCGTCATTTTTGACCGAAGCTGGTATAACCGCGCGGGCGTCGAACACGTCATGGGCTTTTGCTCGGAAAAGGAATACAAACAATTTCTCAATAACACGCCCGCTGTTGAGCAATGGATCATCAACTCCGGTATCCAGCTCATCAAATACTGGTTCGAAGTCACCGAGCCTGTGCAGTCCGAGCGGTTTAAGAGTCGTATCGACGATCCCCTCAAGACATGGAAACTCAGCGACATGGATCTCGAATCCCACAAACGCTGGTTTGAATACTCCCACGCTCGCGATGTCATGTTCAAGGCTACCGATAAAAAATTCTCACCGTGGAATGTCGTTCCTGCGGATGATAAGAAGTCCGCGCGTCTTAATTGTATTTCCCATTTTCTCAGCTTGATTCCCTATAAGGATATGCCGCGCAAAAAAGTAAAACTTCCCAAGCGCGACAAAGCATCCGGATATCAGGAGCCAAAGTATAATTATAAAATTATCCCGCAGAAATACGAATTTTAATTCCACCTACAATCCAACACCACTTACCTGCCATGTTTGACGAACCTGTTGATTTTCACGAAATGCTGAAAGCCCGCAAGGACTCCGCAGCCGAAACCATTCACGAAATCTCGATTGATGATGTGCGTGCGCTTGTAGATAAATTATTTCCGGACGTCTCGCATCCCTGGCATGAAATTTGTAATAAATTTATCGATGAGCATAAGGCAGAGCGGATTCTTCAGGGGGAAACTTCAGACGGCGTTGGCTTTATATATTGTCCAAATGTGAACCGCGGGATCTGGTATGAATTTGTAGGAAAAGCTCGCGGCGTGGGAATTATAAGCGAGCGCAGTCTTGCTGCTCTCAAAGAAATTACCTCTGCAGTTTAGGTAGTTTTCACTTCAGACGCTCTTTCACCACTTGATTTTATCGGTGTGGGATTTTTACGTGCTATGGGTCCGTATCTTTGCCGGATGCCAGCGTGCATTTTCCCGCAAATGACAATTGAGCGTTAATTTAAGACAATCTACCGATAGTGCGTTTTTTTGTGAGGTGGTATCTCAGGGGGTTCAACAGATAAACCCAAGATACATGCTATGAACATCGAGACCCTTTCACTTAAAGATCAATGGACTGCGCTCCAGCAGTCAGAGCCCAAACTACGAATCCGCGACGCCGCTACAAAGCTCGGTGTCAGCGAAGCCGAATTACTCGCTACGCGATGTGGTGAAGGCGTCACCCGCCTCGAAGGCGACTGGGCGGAAATGGTGAAGCAATTTTCCACGCTCGGAGAAGTCATGTGCCTCACGAGAAATGAATACGCCGTGCACGAACGCTACGGTTCCTTTGAAAAGGACATCGCCTTCTTTGCAGGCGGATCCATCGGCCAGGTTGTCGGTCCCGAAAT
>JBDTJR010000203.1:0-6659 GCA_039935735.1 Chthoniobacterales bacterium
ATGAAGGGTGAATTCACCGGCATCATGTTTGTTCTGATGGCCTTCATTTTCTTTTTCGCGGGAATTATCGAAATGGTTTCCATCTTCTTCGCCCGCCCCGTATCGCTCGCGATGCGACTTTTTGGAAATATCTATGCGGGTGAAAACCTGCTCGAAACCATGATGGGTCTTGGAAAGACTTTCGGCTTCCCCGGCTGGCTGAGTTTTCTTTCGAGCGTTGTATTTCCGATCCCATTTTACTTCATGGAATTACTGGTCGGCTTTGTGCAGGCCCTGGTATTTACCCTGCTCTGCGCGGTATATATCCATCTTTCCACCGCTCATGAGGATGAGCACTAAATAATTTTCCTGCCGGACCGTGCGCAACGTGCGGAGACAGGAAACAAAAAAACTAAATAAAGAAACAAAAACTATGATTACTAATCTTATTGCTGATGCGGCCGCAACAACGGGCCTGACAGGTAGCTTGAGTCTCGGTCTTGCCGGTCTCGGTGCTGCAATTGGTGTAGGCCTCGTCGGTGGAAAAGCCGCTGAAGCCGTAGGCCGCAATCCCGGTGCGTCGGGCAAGGTGTTGGTTATTGCCATCCTTGGAATGGCGTTCGCGGAAGCGATCGCGATTTACGCCCTGGTCATGAACTTCCTCGGGAAGTAACTGAATTATAGAGACTGCAGAGGTTCATCCCTCTGCAGTTCTCTCATAGAAGAAGAAGACAAATTTTATGCAGGCATCAGACGTATTAACAATATTTGGATTTTCATGGGCCAGAGTATTAGCCCAGTGCATTCTCTTTTTGATCGTGTACCTTGTTCTCAATCGGTACGCTTTCGGCCCTATCATCACGATGCTTGAAGAGCGCCGTCGCCGCATCGAAGAGGGCCAGGTCAATGCCGAAAAGATCAAGAAGCAGCTTGCTGAAGCGGAACTCCGCTATCAGGAAATCCTGCGCAAGGCCAATGACGAAGCCCAGAAGCTGATCGAAGAAGCTCGTGGTGTCACCGAGGTGCAGACTCAAAAGCAGCTTCAACAGGCGATCAAAGACGCAGAAGGAATCATCACGAAGGCAAACGCCTCCATCGTGCTGGAACACCAGCGGATGGTGGACGAAGTCAAAAAGGAAATGGTGGGTCTGGTTGTCAATACCACGGCGAGAGTCGCTGGCAAGGTCTTGACTGCTGACGATCAAAAGCGCCTCTCCGAAGAAACCTCAAGGGAACTCGCTTCCGCCAAATAGAAACACTTAATCGCGCATGAAAATCAGCAGAGAAGCAAGAAAGCTGGCACGTGAGCTCTTCAAACTGTCTTTAGTAAATGGAAGACTGGATTCGAAGCGCGTATCGGAAATTGTGGATTCTGTTGCCGCGAAAAAGCCACGTAACTATTTTCAGATTCTCAAGGAATTGCAGCGTCTCATCCGTCTCGAAACGGAGAAGCACCATGCAATCGTTGAAAGCGCGGTGGCATTGGATGCCGCTTCCTCTCAGGCAATCGAAAAAAGCCTAAAGACCCGATTTGGCAATCATATCACCACTGAATTTAAAACATCGCCTGCATTGATCGGCGGACTTCGTATCCGTCTCGCAAGCGATGTCTGGGACGGCAGCGTCCTGAGCCGTCTCAATTTACTTAAAGAACAACTCTAATACTAGATAACCGAAGAAAACCATGAGCTCCATCCTTCAAGAACTTGAATCCAAAATCGAAGGTATCCAAAGCGCCTCGACGACCAAAACCAATGTTGGCACGGTACGTGAGATCGGCGACGGCGTTGCCCGCATCGAAGGCCTTAGCGCTGCGATGTTGAATGAAATGATCGAATTTCCAGGCGGCCTTTACGGTATCGTCCTGAACCTCGAAGAAACCGAAGTCGGCGTTATTATCCTTGGTGATTATACCACCATCAGCGAAGGCACCGAAGCAAAGACCACAGGGCGTCTTCTTCAGGTTCCCGTTGGTAAAGAGCTTTTGGGTCGTGTGGTTGACTCTCTAGGTTTCCCGATCGACGGAAAAGGGCCGATCAACTCCAAGGTTTCCTATCCCGTAGAAAAGATCGCTCCTGGTATCATCAAGCGTAAGAGCGTTTCCCAGCCTGTGCAGACGGGTATCATGGCCATTGACGCGATGATCCCGATTGGCCGTGGCCAGCGTGAGCTTATCATCGGTGACCGTGCGACTGGTAAAACCACGATCGCCATCGACACGATGATCAATCAGGCGAACATCAATAAGGCAGGTCTTGCCTCTGGTGATCCTAACTTCCGTCCGCTTTACAGCATCTACGTCGGTATTGGACAGAAAAACGCCAATATCGCCCGCACCGTACAGGCTCTCGAAGCACATGGTGCTATGGAATACACGATCATTGTTTCCGCGTCTGCGTCTGACAGTGCGACCAACCAATACATCGCTCCTTTCTCCGGTGCTGCCATCGGTGAGTGGTTCATGGATAATGGTATGGATGCGCTCATCGTATTCGACGATCTTTCGAAGCATGCAGTGGCATATCGTCAGGTTTCTCTTTTGCTTAAGCGTCCTTCCGGCCGTGAAGCTTATCCTGGAGACGTTTTCTATCTCCACTCGCGCCTTCTTGAGCGTAGCGCTCGTTTGAACGAAGAGAATGGAAACGGTTCGCTGACGGCATTGCCTATTATTGAAACCCAGGCGGGTGACGTATCGGCATACATTCCTACGAACGTTATTTCGATTACGGACGGTCAGATCTATCTGGAAACGGATTTGTTCTATCAGGGTATCCGTCCTGCAATTTCGGTTGGTCTCTCCGTATCCCGTGTCGGATCTGCGGCGCAGATCAAGGCGATGAAGCAGGTTGCCGGTAAGATCAAGGGTGACCTTGCTCAGTTCCGTGAACTCGCGGCATTCGCGCAGTTCGGTTCAGATCTCGATGCCAAGACCAAGGGACAACTTGATCGCGGTGCACGTATCGTCGAACTTTTCAAACAGCAACAGTATCGTCCTATGCTCATTGAGTTGCAGGCCGCTGTCATCTGGGCGATGCAGAAAGGACATTTCGATCAAGTCCCCGTGAATCGCTTGAAGGAATTCCAGGGCAAGCTTGAAGAATACCTTACGACCCGCAAAGACGCGATTCTCGGAAAAATCCGGGATAAAAAAGCCTTTGACGAAGAAATTGAAAAAGAAATGACCGCGGCGCTTGACGAATTCAAAGTGACGTTCCGCTAAGCAATTTACCAAAATGGCAGCTAATACTCGCGATATCCGGCGGCGCATTAAGTCCGTCAAAAACACCGCGCAGATCACCAAGGCAATGCAGATGGTCGCCGCGTCGAAGATGCGTCGTGCCCAGCAGCAGGCTTTGGCGGCGCGTCCGTACGCGAATTTGCTTAACAAGGTGCTCGTCTCGGTAGAAGACCGTGTTGATCACGCTCTTCATCCTTTGCTTGAAGTGCGTGATGTAAAGAAGGAACTCGTAATCCTGATTAGTACCGACAAAGGTCTTTGCGGCGGCTTGAATACGAATTTGTTCCGCGAGGTCGCTGGTCTTGATCAGGAAAAAACCGAGTTTGTTGCCAGTGGCAGAAAAGGTGTGCAGTTCCTCGCCCGTAGTGGTCGCAATCTTCTCGCGGATTTTCAACTGGCAGATTCCCCGACCTTTCTCGACAGCAAAGCGATGTCGAAATTCGCGATGGAAAAATTCCTTTCCGGCGAAGTGGATCGTGTCCGTGTCGCCTACACCCATTTTGTGAATACGCTTACGCTGGTTGCAAGCGTGCGGACCGTGCTTCCTATCAGCCCATTTGATCTTCCAGGCGCTGACAAGAATGTTACGGAGGCTACTGCTCCCGCTACGGAGGAAATTGCAGGAGGCTACCTCTTTGAACCAAGTGCGCATGACGTGTTGGATGCGATTCTTCCATACTACGTTCACTTCCAGATTTATCAGATGGTCCTCGACTCACGCGCTTCCGAGCACAGTGCCCGTATGGTGGCGATGAAGAGCGCTACGGACAACGCCAAGCAGCTCGTCAAAGATCTTACCCTCGAATACAACAAGGTCCGCCAGGCGAGCATTACAACCGAGATTCTCGAAATTGCATCGGCCGCTGCGGCCATGGAATAACTTTTATTAACCCAAACTAGTCAATTAGACGCACATGAGCACAAAAGGAAAAATCGTTCAGGTCATCGGACCCGTTCTCGACGTGGAATTCAATCCACAGGACGGACCGCTTCCGAAGATCTATGACGCACTCGAAATCGAATACAAAGTTGATGGCAAGCCAGTTCGCCTGACTTTGGAAGTCCAGCAGCACCTCGGAGAAAGCTGGGTGCGTGCTATTGCAATGTCTTCCACGGAAGGTCTGCAGCGCGGCATGGAAGTCACGAATACGGGAGCGCCAATCTCGGTGCCAGTAGGCGAGGGCATTCTTGGCCGTATCTTCAACGTAACGGGTGACCCTGTCGATGAGCGTGGCCCTGTAAAGTTTGATAAGAAATATCCTATTCACCGTCGCGCACCTGCGCTGGTTGATCAGGAAACTTCTGCTCAGATTCTCGAAACCGGTATCAAAGTTATCGATCTTATCTGTCCCTTCACCAAGGGCGGTAAAGTCGGAGCATTCGGTGGTGCGGGCGTCGGTAAGACGGTCGTCATCATGGAGCTCATCAATAACATCGCAAAGGGACACGGTGGTTATTCCGTATTTGCGGGTGTCGGTGAACGTACTCGTGAAGGAAACGATCTTTATCATGAAATGTCCGAAGCGGGCGTTATCGTGCAGGAAGATCTCTCCAAGTCGAAAGTTGCTCTTGTATACGGCCAGATGAATGAGCCTCCCGGAGCCCGTCTCCGCGTTGCACTTTCTGCGCTTTCCATGGCGGAATATTTCCGTGATGAGAAAAATCAGGACGTTCTTCTTTTCATCGATAATATTTTCCGTTTCTCGCAGGCGGGATCGGAAGTATCCGCACTCCTCGGTCGTACTCCTTCGGCGGTTGGTTATCAGCCAACGCTTGCCGCGGAAATGGGCGATCTTCAGGAACGCATTACTTCTACTACCAAGGGATCAATCACATCATTCCAGGCCGTTTATGTTCCTGCGGACGATCTTACTGATCCGGCTCCTGCCAATACGTTTGCTCACCTCGATTCCACAATCGTGTTGGAGCGTTCGATTGCAGAGTTGGGTATTTATCCTGCGGTTGATCCTCTTGCTTCGACTTCGAAGGCACTCTCAGCCGACATCATCGGCGAAGAGCATTATGCGGTTGCACGCGGCGTTCAGAGCGTCTTGCAGCGGTATAGGGATCTTCAGGATATTATCGCGATTCTTGGTATGGATGAATTGTCTCCTGAGGACAAACTCACCGTTTACCGTGCGCGTAAAATTCAGCGTTTCCTCAGCCAGCCGTTCCACGTGGCCGAAATCTTCACCGGCACGCCCGGGCAGTATGTTTCGATCGCGGAAACGATTCGCGGATTTAAGGAAATTCTCGATGGTAAGCTCGATGACGTCCCAGAAGGTAACTTCTATATGAAGGGCGGAATCGACATGGTAAAACAAGGCTAGTTCAGACTTATGGCAACCCTTCATCTGGAAATAGTGACGCCTGAAGCGAAGACCTTCGACGATAACGTCGACATGGTCGTCGTTCCTGGGACTGAGGGCGAACTCGGCATTTTGCCGCAACACGTTCCTTTGATGACGACGCTCGCTCCCGGTGAGCTGAGGATTGTCAAGGACGGCAAGGAAACCATCCTTGCCGTGGGTGAAGGATTTGTCGAAGTGACGCAGGATCACGTATCCGTCCTGACGGATATGGCGATCGAGGAGAGCGATATTGACGAGGGCAAGGCGACGGAAGCAATTGCCCGCGCCGAAGCCGCTCTTCGCGAAAAAGCGCTCGCTGGAGAAGAATACGTCGCCGTGCAGTCTGCGCTCTTGAAATCCCTGGCCCAACTCAAGGTCAAACGCAGACGCCATTCCTGATTCATTCGCTGCGACGAATATTGCCGTGCACAGCGGCAATTTCCAGTTTGCTTTCTGAAAGCACTCACGGAATCCTTGCGTAATGAATTCATCGCTCTCTCATGTGCGGGAACTGGAAGCCATGGTGCTTCCTTTTCGCATGGGTGAGCTCATCCTGTCCGAAAAGTGGACGATGCATCACTTTCAGGATGCCAAAGATAATAACAATCTCCGGGTATTTCAGAACGCGCACGATGCCCAGGAAATCGCGAAGTATGATGCGCAGGGAAAGTATCGTCCTTTAAAAACAGCACCCGATTTGAAACGGGGATGGATTTTACGATTGGATTCTGCTGAGGCGTCGAAACTTGCTTTGAATTTTTTCTATCCCGCAATGTGGGGTACATGGCTTACATGGAGAAAGGGGAGTCTGCATTCCGTTGACTTGCGCGAAACACTGGAGCGTCAAAGCGGGATGTATCGCGTGACCCGGAATATCTCCAATGAGCAGGCGGGGGAGGTGATCTCTGAAACCTGTAATAGCGAACACGGGTGTCTTCGAAAGATACTCTGGAAAATCAAGTCGACTATTCCCCACACTTCACTGCCTGCAAATAAGTTTTCTCCCGATTCACCGGCGAAAGAAGTTCCCTTGCTTTGCGCTGAGGGATGTAATTTCCTCGTAGCTGCTGCGCGGAAAAAAGTAAAAGGCG
>JBDTJR010000204.1:0-18239 GCA_039935735.1 Chthoniobacterales bacterium
AATGAGCTCTAAGAAGGCGATTCCTGTTTTGAAGGAGTGGGCGAATTCAGGAAAACATGAATTGCCTGTGATTGTTCTTTGTTGAATGCTTTTTGAGGCGAAGACGGGAGAGATATTTCGAGGTCCCGGTCTCGGAGGGCCGCAATTCTATGGTGCCAGAGATGTGGGTATCGGTCTGGACTATTTCTGGCCATTGGAGCCGATTACCTTAGTGGATAATATTCCGTTTCTTATCACACATGGATATGCAATTGCTGGTCGCCCTGCTGAGAAATCCTCGGTGTATCTTTCCTACTGTATAGAAAAAATGCAGTGGAGGAAGTCGAGCTATCATCCTGTCACGAAGAAGGAAATGGAGATTGCGTTTACTAAGCTGCTGCAATGTGATTACTTCAAGAAGTATCCGCTCTATGAGTTTGAGATGCAGGATTTGCGGGAGCAGATGCGGTAGAATCGGAAAATAAAATCAATGAATGGAATTCAAATTTTGCTGGTGGTGATATTTCTTGTGAACTGTGTTCTGGGATTCACGATGCGGCGATATATCGTAAGGCAGCTTATCGAGAAGCCCGCTCCCGAGATACGTAGCATTTTAGGGTATGAGGCGAAGGACAAGCTGATGGCATTTTCCTCGACCCGCGCGCGTGCGATTTTTCAACTGATCTTTGCCTACAATGGGCTGCATTTGCATGATCCACCACTGAACAAGATTTGTCTGTGGCTGAGAACACTGGTGTTTGTTCAGGGGGCATTACTGCTCGCGTGGGTTTTTGTGACAACGTTTTAGTATTGAAGCGCGGCGCTTAGGGTCTGACCACTCTACCGGTGAGCCAATAATCGACGTGGCTATTACTTTTTAATGCGGAGGGGCGTGATAGTGGTGCCATCCATGAGGACGGGGACTACGCAGGGAGGACCGGGGACGTCGGGACCAATGGGGCCTGTCCTTAAGTCGAGATTAATGAGATAAATCCAATGGGTGTCCGGCAGGTAGCCGTCATCGATGGGTTTTAAAATAACCTCTCGGCTCGCGACGGATAACTCATCCATCGGACTATATGCCTTTGGCGGGGTTTCCGGGGCTTTAGAGAGAAGTTGTTTTATTTGTGCCGCAGCAATGGAGCGGGCTTTGCCTGGCAGAAGCGCAGGTTCGGTGCCGGGTTTCCATGCAGGAGTCCTTACAAGACGGGCGTAAGGCATTTTGAATTCGTAGTTCACGTTGAAGACGGAAGTTATGAAAGTGATGCCTTTCGATTCATAATTAATTGTTGTGGGTAGAGAATATGGATCCATTCGTCTTTTTGCACCCTGCCTAAACGGACCCGGTTGAATGGTAGTGCCATCCATAAGAACAGGGATTTCGGTGAGGAATGATAATCCCGCAGTGTTTTCCAATCTATTAAGCTGAAAAATATAAATCCAATGATCCGGAGTGATAGCTCTCAGATAGATAGCTTCGGTGATAATGATATCACTGGGTGAAGGGTTTGAGATGAGTTCGCGAAATTGGGCGATGGCAATGACGCTGGCTTTTCCCGGAAGGAGTGGAGGCTCAGTATCAGGCTTCCAAACGGGAGTTTTTTCAAGACGATCGCGCGAGATTTCAAATTCGTATCCCACACCATGGATATGCGTGGAAATAAAGACGCCTAGCATCTCTGCATTGAGCGAGTAAGGCAATGCAAATGCGAGGAGCAGGATTGAAACGTGGGAGTTTGGTTTCATGCTTTAGTGGATTAACGCCCGAAGGTGGGATTTTTGCAAAAAATTGTCCGAGAATCGTTAAGGACAACCATCCCTACCAATAAAGGATAATTTTATGAAGGGGTGACGCTGGGCTGGACGGCGTCGATACGGCGCTGGAGAAAGATGACGACGATTTGCAGAAAGATGATGAAGAGGAAGAGGGATGAAATCACGCAGGAGGTAGCGTGAAAATTTGACATGTCATGCAGCTCTCTCCAGCAGAACAAAGCCATCTCGAAGAGAAAATAGGAGAAGATAAGAACCAGAACGATTAAACCTGCGGACCAGAGGTATTTATTGGTGATCCTGCGGAAAGGAAGAATGAGGAGGATGGCGAGCAGGAGCTCTGGAGATGACATTCTGAGCGCCATGAGAATCGACTGAACCGGGCTTTGCGGGTGACTCAACAGGGTGGTGTGGTGAAACTGAATGACGTTATAGGTGAGCCTCGCGAAAAAATAAATCAAGACGAGTCCGGTGATAACACCAAGGATGCGGATGATGCGGAAACTTAGAGGCATGGCGAGTGGGGGGATTTATAGTCGATATGGCGTTGGAGGAAGATGACGGTGATTTGAGAGAGGAGAAAAATGACGAAGATGAAGATTGCAGCGTAGGAGAAGGGGATCGGCTGGGTGAAGTAGAACATTCTGAACCAGACTACGCGGAAAGTATTGAGAAGAACGTAGGCGCTGGCCAGGGCAAGCGCGATGAATCCCAGGTACCAAAGGTAGATGCTTCTGATCTCGCGGAAGGGGGCGATCAGCGAGAGGCCCAGAATGAGATAGGGAATCGCCATCCATACGATCAAGGAATGCATATAGTGCAGCGGATCTCCATAAATGCTGATCGCGTGGCAGAGCTGGTAGGCTGTCACATCAAAAAAACAAATGAAGTAAAGCCCGGTCAGGACGCCGAGAATGCGGATGATGCGGAAGGTGAGGGACATTATTGTGATTTGCGGAGGTTACAATGGAATGATTTAGGGGCAAGCATCCCTATTCGCAGATGGTAGAGTGGGAACGGCATCAAGAACCTCTACACCCATGCATCGGAACGATGCCGAGACGCCGAAGCCACGCTTGAGCTCGACTACATAGTACGGAGGCAGAGGCTCTCCATTAGTGAATGTGCCGCGTGCTTGTTGCGCAATAAATAGCTCAGTGATTTGGTTCACGTGGTTGAAGCCATCCATTGTGAAATCTTCATTCACATCGTGAAAGCGCAGAGTAGTCAGTGTATGAAGCCGGGGCAGGAGGAAGAGAAAACCTTTAGCATCTTTCTCTCGCGTTAATTCGGAGACAAGGAGCTTTACGGTCAGAATGGGGAAGATGTAGCGATCTCTCTCAGGGTCGACTTCGCCGCGGGAGAAATGGATATCCATAATCTCTGCATCGTGAAAGGAGGGCCAGTAGCCGAATACTTCGATCAGCTTTTTGCTTCCTTTTATCAGGGAGGAAAACGCGGGATCCTGAGAGGTGAAGGGCTGATCGGACATAATGCACGTCGGAGATTACATCCGGAAAATGCTAGTTAGGACCTTTTGTTTTAAATAATCCGGATGCCTGGAGGTACACGTCGCCCTGATATTTTAGCAGTCGGATGAATTTCGTCGCTGGACCAGCATCATGGTATAGATACTTATCCTTCATGGGGAGTTGCTCCAGGGAAGGTGGAGGATCCCACCATTTCCCGGAGGCCGGAGATTCGGGGACTATTGCCATGGGATCACTCTCCGTTTTTTTAAGCTGGAGGGTATTGATTAGGTCTTCCTCGCCTTTCGGAGTCATATGAAATCTGCCGAAGTATACGACATCGATATTCGCATGTGCCTTATCCGCGTCACGTGTTGGATCGATATGGATGGCTTGTCCTTTTATGACGGTATGGGGAGGGAGAGAGAACCCAAAGACGTCTTCAAAACGCTTATCGTTCTTTTTGGGCTGGCAGGAGCTTAATGAAAGAACAATCAAAGGCATCAATGCAGCAGTGATGTAATGGAGGGTGTGGGATTTCACGAGATTAAGTATTCGGAAGATGCCGGAGTAATTCAAGAAAGGATAGCAGATAGATAAAACAGAATGCGAGCCAGCCCCAGCTGGCTTGTTTTTGGTAATTGAATTTTACAAAGGTGTGGATCGCGACCCATAGATAGGCGGCGAGCAGGAAATAGAAGTAGGAACGGGAGGAAATGGATTTTTGGTTAATATTCTCCCATAAGGCTTGTGGATAAAGAAGGTCGACTATAACCACAACCGGCAGCGAAAGAAGAATCGCGGTGCAGACAATAAGCAGGATGCGGGGAC
Organism: Chthoniobacterales bacterium; assembly: GCA_039935735.1. Lineage (GTDB taxonomy): Bacteria > Verrucomicrobiota > Verrucomicrobiia > Chthoniobacterales > JBDTJR01 > JBDTJR01. The sequence goes on from JBDTJR010000204.1 coordinate 4,053, forward strand.
AGAGGCGGATTTTGTGAGGGGTTGTCACGGGAAGATTATGAACGTGGTACGGAGCGGGGCAGGACCCATGCGCATATAATGCAGATTATGAATATGGAAAATGCGGCAAGGGCATAGAGATAAGGTGATGTGCCAAAAAGTGGCGGGACGAAGATGAAGTGGTTATTGGCGGCTTTCAAGATTTCTAGAATGGCCTGATTGTTTTTCGGGTGTAGTGCGAGCGTGAAGGCGATGACCATAAAGCACGAGGCGGCAGCCCATCCGCCACAGAGAGCGAGGATGAAGACCAGAAGGATGCGGAAGGGCGGACGCATGGTGTGCTGAATGTGGCAGATGTAAAGAGGTGAGGCGAGTCTGATTTTGGCAGGATCGGTGGGAATACGGGAGATTTGTAACGGAGAGGGGGATTGCCTTGGCGGGTGGTTTTATTATGCTGCCGGGATGCGAGCGTTTATTTTTTCTGTCCTGATGGCCGGGGTGATATCGGCGGGTGCGGCTGATGGATTGAAGGTGTATGATGTGACGCATTCGATTCCGGAGAAAAGCAAGGTGTGGAAAATGACGCAGACGCTGAAGTCGAGTGGGGGCGCAACGTATACGGTGGTAGAGGTATTGCCACGGTGGAAATTTTGGAAGTATGCATTGGCAAAAAAGGCGGTGCCTCTCGCTGTAGAGAATGCTACTGATGGGATAAAGGTGACATTACCAAACGGCTCACACTGCATTTTACGCAAGATTGCGCCGGGGGAACTGGAGGATGAATACTCCGTGGATATCTGGCCAAAAGATCCAGAAGGGCGTGGCGTGAGATTGAATTTCTTTTCGGATAAGTGCGTGTTGCTGCGCCAGGACACGGCAAACAAAACGTCCTTCTTTTTCTTTGTAATGCCTAAACATGAGAAATCGGTAAAACCCGTCAAGACAAAGTCTGCATCTGCAAACGCTGCGGAGGCAGCAGCAGTCCCGACCCCGCCTCCCGAGCCGGACGCGACCCCGATGCCGCCGATGGATCCCGAGAAGGCGAAAGGTTCTCTGCCAAACGGAATGCCAACTCCGACGCCCGTGCCGAATGCAAAAGCCTGGGCGACGCCGTAGAGACTATGCGATTTTATATCTCCATGCTCGCTCTTGTGGCTTACCTCTCGTGCTCGCGAGGTGAACGTGGATTGCGATGAATCTCTGAATCAGTGATGGGAGGCAGCGGCGAATCCGGCAAACAAAAGAACACAGAGCGCGATAATAATCGGAATAATCGCAAGCGCGATATAGCCAAGGATGAGGCCCGCGAGCGCCATGCTACTGCCATTGCGTCCGGGATTATTGCGAATCTTTGAGCGGGCAATATGCCCAAATACAATAGCGAGTATGCTTAAAGGTAGAATAAAAATGACCGCGAAAATACCAAAAATGAAAAATGGATACTCTATAATTCCAAGAACAAGTGATACCACGGCGAAACTTTCGATCGGTTTTTGCGTGACGACGGGCAACGAGTTTTCAGGTGGCGGAATGGAGCTATCCATGAGGACTTAGTTTAGTGAGATTGGCTGGACAGTGCTGCCATCCATGAGAACAGGAACTTGCACGGGGGTATAGGCTTTGCCGGAGCCATCGGGATTGAGGTGGAACTGGACGATGTAGATCCAGTGGCCCCAGCGGGTGTCGTCTTTAATGCGGTCGAGCGTGATGGAGATGAGACCCCAGTGGCTGATTTTCGGGAATAGCTGCTTCATCTGCGCGAGGGCGATGGTGGCGGCCTTGCCGGGGTCGAGGGGAGGCGGGGTGGTGAAATCCTTCCACGGCGGAGAGGCGTAAAGACGCCCTTCGGGTACACGGAATGCGTAATTTGCACCTGCAATCACGGTGGTGATGGAAAGCTCGTGGTCGCGCACCGCAGCACAAAGAGGCGCGACGGTGGCGAGGACGAGGATGAGAGGCAGGACTTTTTTCAGCATGGGGGTGCGTGGTATAAGTATCGACTAAACTCCGACGTGTTTGCGCCAGAACGCAGCCATTTTTTCATGACCAGCGTCGGAGGGGTGGAAGCCATCAGGTAGCCATTTTTCGACAGGGCCTTCGTCAAGGAGTGAGTCAAAGAGGTCCTGAAAAGGGACATAAATGGTATCAAATTCCTTTGCGAGTTTTTTGACGGCGACACGGCGAGGGAGGAGATCCTCAACATCCGCCTGGCTGATTTCGTCATAAGCCATTGCGAAAGGTTCGCAGAGGACAATGCGTGTCTTCGGAAGGCTCTCACGGGTATATTCGAGCAGGAGGCGGTAGCCCTTCTCGTAAACATTATGGCTGAGACCGGTGCGGAGACGAGGACGGAGGTGATAGGTCTCATTCACACCCACGAGGATACTGAGTAGGTCGGGCTGGAGGTGGACGGTATCCTGATTCCAGCGAGCGAGAAGATTGGTGACGCGGTCGCCGCTGTTACCGCGATTGAAGAAGCGAAGATTATCCGCAGGGCGTTCCTTCAAAAGCTGAGCGGCAATGATGCCGGGATATTTCGGGCTGAGAGCAGCAGGGGAGTTAGGTTCCTTCAGCGCGTAGTCGCGGCCACCATCGGTTATGGAGTCGCCTTGAAAGAGAATCGTCTGGTTTGCAGATATCATTTTGGATAGCGGAATACCACGTTTGGCGGTGGAGGGCCAGTGTTCTGTGATTCAGTTTTCGATACTCCGGGAAAGGGAATGTGCGCTTGTATTCAGGAGGTGAGGGGGAATAAGCTTTGCGAAGTATTCTCCCGCTTATGAAAGAAATCTCTCAGGAAAGAAAACGGTTTATTATGTAGGGATCGGTCTGATGATTTTAGGGCTTCTCTTATTTTTTTCAGTGTTCGTGAGTTTTGCGTTGAATTTTGGCAATCATGATCCGGGTTTAGGGTCACAGATGGGACGTGCATTTTTGAGAGCTCCGATTGGCATGCTTTGTATATTTGTAGGAGCTATTCTTAAAGGTATCGGTGCACGCGGTGCGGCGGGGGCGGGGATTGTGCTCGATCCGAAACGTGCGCGGGAGGATCTGGAACCGTGGTCACGAATGGGCGGCGGAATGCTGAAGGATGCGGTGGATGAATCGGGAATTAATTTTTCACGTAGTGCGGAAATGCCTTTTGATGAAAAGCTGCGACGGCTGGAGGGATTGCGAAAGGACGGGCTGCTTACCGAGACCGAGTATCAGGAGAAACGGTGCGAGGTAATGGACGAAAAATTTTAGGAATGACCCGCTACGTTATTCTATTTCTGGCGTTAATGACTTGCTGCGCGCATGCAGCGGACGGGATTTCATTTTCTTCGCTGAAGGCGGGCGATACGATCACGGTACACTATACTTCGAAGGGATGCTTTCATGACTACTCGGAGAACTTTACTTTCAAAGGAGGGAAGCCCGTCTCTGTAAAGGTGACACAGATTGGAAGTAGCTGGGATGAAAAGCTTAAGAAGAGAATTCCCAATAGAGAAAAAGGCCTTGGGACGCTAGTCCTCAATAAGAAGGATTTGTCTCGTCTGGATAATCTCTTCAAGTTTTATCGAAATGGGGGCGATCGCTCGATTAGCACAACGCAAGACTCAATTCATATAAAGCTGTTCCACAACGGCATTCTTACCCGTGAGGAGAAATTTTATGATCATACGGGCGCGACGCATACCATGAAGAACGTGCTTACCTTCCCTGAGCTTTCCGCACGGCTGGAGAAAAAGAATTAGAAGAGATTGTTGGTCCTTTTTTTGATTTTTGAGTGTCAAATCTGAGGAGTTTCTGGTTAAAGGGTGAGGCGTTAACAACACGTGTAATTCCTCCCATTGGTCCGAACTCAATCACTATCATTTCTTTTATGAAAATATCCCGTCTTATCATTACTTCGCTGCTGGCTTGTTCGGCGGCATTCATGCCGATGTCCGGATTACGGGCGGCGACTTCCTCCCGCATTGATCCGCAGGCATTGGCACTCTTGAAGCGGATGAGCACGACTCTTGGGAGTACGAAGTCTTTCACATGCAGGACGGAGGGTATTCTCGAATTGCCGGCGGTGACGGGGCAGTTTGTGACATTTTTTGCAACGGGTGAAATTTCTCTGAAGCGTCCGAACAAGCTGATGATCCGGATCGGCGGGGATGCGCCGCATTTTGATTTTTATTATGATGGCTCATCGGTTTCTGCGTATGCGCCGGGCACGAAGGTTTACTCCACACTGAAAGCTCCGCCAACGATGGATGCGATGCTGACAGGGCTGAAGGCGGAGACGGGAATGCGTTTCCCGACGGCACCCCTGCTTTACAGTGATCCCTATGCGGTGCTGACACGCGGGCTTTTCAGCGGCGTCGTAGTGGGCTCCGATGTGGTGGACGGTGTGAAGTGCACCCATCTGGCGTTTCGTTCTCCAGGCGTAAACTGGGAGATCTGGATCGAGTCGAGTAGCAGGGCATTGCCACGACGGCTAGCGACAACCTTCACGGATCGACCGAATTTTCCGCGTATGATGATCACGTTCTCCAGCTGGAATCTTAACCCATGGTTGCTATGCGACAGCGGCTTCGTTTTCCACAAGCCCGCGAAGGTGCAGGAAATTCCTTTTGGCTCGGTGTTGAAATCCGCAAAACGCTAACCACACACCGAAAACTCCTATGAAAACATTTTCCTCCTTTTTTGCTCTCGCGGCTCTTTGCGCCATCGTCTGCCTTTCACAAATCGGTTGCAGCACCGAGCCGGTGTATGTGGCTACACCTCCTCCGGTGGTTCCTGTGGTGGCATGGGGTGGTGCGGGTTACTATGGCGGCACCTACTACGCCTCGCGCACGGCTTACTATAATACGTATAACGGGGCTCATGCGGCCTATTACAATGGTGCGAATGGTGGCGTTTACCATAATTCCTATGGTGGAAATGCAGCGTGGTATAACGGTCATGGCTATGCCGATGGCGCACGTGGCGGCTCGGCCTCATGGAACGACGGCTCGGGCAGCGCGACGGGCTGGCGGGGAAGCAGTGCATCATGGAACCATGGCTCCGGCAGTGCGAGTGGCTACCGTGGCGGCTCGGCCTCATGGGGCGGCGGCTCGGGCAGTGCAACAGGTTGGCGTGGCAACTCTACTTCCTGGAGCGGCGGCCGGCGGTAAAAGTAACGAGTTTTATCTTACTGCGGTACATAAAAAAATCACGGGTTTGACGTGATTCTTTTTTAATTAGAGAAGTAAGATTTAGCATTACTTGCTCTTAAAGTTCAGCCCGAACTGATTATCGCCCGGTATGTTATGCTAACAGATAAAGACAAGGACTGGAGAATAGGGAATTCGCTGGAACTTTGCTTGAGCGCGACTCTATCATACGGAAAGTTCCGTTTATGAGTTCCGAAAATAAATCGCATCCCATTAAAATTCACGGCGGCCATGACTGTCCACTAGCATTTGAAATTCGCGATTTTCTGAAACGTAGCGCGATTGATTTCGAATGGCACGAGCTGCGAACAAAAGAAGATGCCTGCAAGCTGCCGGGAATCGGAGATGTGGATGACGCATTGCTTCCACTGGTGGAACTAACGGATGGTACACAGCTTTATCACCCCTGTGTGCGTGATCTCGCCGAGCGTTTCGGTTTTCTGGCGAAGCCGAAATTTGAAAAATACGATCTCACGATTTACGGTGCAGGCCCGGCGGGTCTCAGTGCGGCAGTGTATGCGGCTTCCGAGGGATTGAAGACTGCCCTCATCGAGCGCCACGCGCTTGGCGGACAAGCCGGAACCAGCTCACGCATCGAAAACTACCTCGGCTTTCCTGAAGGAGTCAGCGGTGCGGAACTTGCGGACCGCGCGCGACAACAGGCGTTGAAATTTGGCTGCGAAATCCTTCAGTTTCGCGAGGGCGTCTATGCGGAATTTATCGATGGCGAAATTCACGCACATCTTACCGATGGTTCGAAGATGATCTCCCGCGCGAATATCTGCGCGACGGGGGTGGACTACCGCCGCCTTGATCTTCCGAATGAAAGGAATTTCATCGGTGCGGGACTTTTCTACGGTGCCGGATATAGCGAGGCACCACTGATCGTGGATGAAACAGTTTATATCGTTGGCGGTGCAAATTCCGCAGGGCAGGCGGCGATGCATTTTTCGCTATTCGCCAAAAAAATCGTCCTGCTTGTCCGTAGTGGAAAACTTACCACGATGTCGGAGTATCTCACGAAGCGCGTCCTGAGCAAACCGAATATCGAAGTGCGTTTTCTCACGGCAGTGGTTGGTCTTGACGGTGTTGATTGCCTGGCGGAGATCACACTCCGCCACTTGAAGGACGGGACGGAGGAAACCGTCCCATGTAAACATCTCTTTGTTGCAATCGGCGGTAGCCCACACACCGAATGGGCGAGAAACACACCGATCATTCGCGATGATAAAAAATATATCGTGACTGGCACGGACATGTATGTCGACGGCCGCCCACCTGCGATCTGGACGTTGGAACGTCCACCCTACTTCCTGGAGACAAGTGTGCCGGGGTGTTTTGCCGCCGGCGATGTGCGCCATAATTCTGTCAAACGTTATGCAACCGCCGTAGGCGAAGGCGCAATGGCCGTGACCTTCGTTCACCGCTTCCTAGCCGGAATCGATGCCTGATTTTTCATGTCTCGCCAAAACTCCTTTGAAGTAATCACAGATATTTGTGCGCAGCTTGAACAGGTCTTCGATCTGGCCCGCAGTATCGACCTTCACCTTGAGTCTGCGGTTCATACGGGCGAGAGGGCGGTTGCCGGTAAAATAACGGGATTAATTGACGATGGAGAAACGGTGATGTGGCGCGCAAAGCATTTCGGAATCTGGTTTTACCTTACGAGTAAGATTGTCAAATATGACCGCCCACATTTCTTTCAGGATGTCATGACGGAGGGGCCGTTTTCGGAATTTTCGCACGAGCATTATTTTAAACACGAGAGTGGTATTACAACGATGCGTGACGCCATCTTGTTTAAAGTTCCTTTTGGTGTTTTAGGGGATATTGTTGCCCCGATGATTCTTACGCATCTTTATCGCTTTGTAAGTCAGCGAAACTTGTATCTCAAACAGGCCGCAGAATCAGACGATTTGGGACAATCCTGTCTACTAGCTTAAATTTTCTCTATCGCTTGATTTCGAGTTGTAGCGGACCGGTCTATCGGTAACCCTCTCCGGAGCATGATCATTCTGGACGAACTCAAGGCACTTAATAAAGAGCAGCGAGCGGCATTTATCGCGAGCCTGCTGGGGTGGACGCTGGATGCGTTTGATTTCTTTCTCATGGTCTTTGTGATGCGCTCGATTGCGGCGGATTTCCATACGCGGGTGGAAGATGTGGCGTATGCGATCACGCTGACTTTGATGTGCCGCCCGCTGGGTGCATTGTTTTTTGGCTGGCTGGCGGATCGTTTCGGACGGCGTCCGATTCTGATGTTGGATATTATTCTCTTTTCTGTCTTTGAGCTGGCTTCGGCGTTTTCGACCTCGCTGACGATGCTGTTGATTTTTCGGGCGCTCTTTGGATTTGCGATGGGTGGAGAGTGGGGCATCGGGTCGTCACTGGTCATGGAAACCATTCCGGCAAAAAGCCGTGGTATTGTTTCGGGTATTCTTCAGGAGGGATATGCGTTTGGTTACCTGCTCGCTGCGATTGTCTTTGGGCTATTTTACGATTTCATCGGGTGGCGGGGAATGTTTGCGGTCGGTGTCCTTCCGGCAATACTTGTTTTTTACATTCGTCTGAGCGTGAAGGAATCACCAGTGTGGGAGGAAAACCGGCATGTCGCGAAGTCGGTGAATGTGCTTCGCTCGTTTTGTAAACACTGGAAGATATTTCTCTATGTAGTGCTGCTGATGACGGCGTTTAATTTCTTCAGTCACGGTACGCAGGATTTGTATCCGACTTTTCTTCAAGCGCAGCATAAGCTGTCGACCCATACAGTGAGCATAATCGCGATCGTTGCTAATCTTGGCGCGATCCTGGGAGGCGTAGTATTCGGAGTCTATTCACAGAAGGTGGGACGTAGGCGCGCGATTATTACAGCGGCGTTGCTGGCGCTTCCCATCATTCCTCTATGGGCATTTGCCACGACGCCAGTGATGTTGGGACTAGGGGCTTTTCTTATTCAGATCGCAGTGCAGGGCGCATGGGGTGTCATTCCTGCGCATCTCAATGAACTTTCACCCGGCGAGATTCGCGGAACGTTTCCAGGCTTTGCGTATCAGGTCGGCAACCTTATCGCGTCATCAAATGCGATTATTCAGACCCATATTGCCGCCACTCATGGGGGTAACTATTCAATCGCGCTTGCCTCGGTCGCTGTCGTTACCGCGATTGTTATTGCGCTAATTACCGCTTTCGGGAGGGAAGCAAAGGGAGTTGTCTTCGGTCGTACGCTCGTGGCAGGGGAGGAGTAATTTTAACGACTCTTCTTAAGGGAGATGATTTGCGGCGGAAATTCTAATACTATCGGATTCCTGCCAAAACAAAAGACGATTTTGATTTGAGAATGCTTCTCAAAGGTTTGGAGACGAAATATTATAAAAATAAATAGTTTTTATTGCGCAACGAGGAATTGCTGGGAGTGTTACATCGTTGTGACTTTGAGTCATTCAAAATGAAAAACGTCCGGTCCCTGTTTGGGATTATTGCGCTGGCTGTAGTTTTGTTATCGGCTCCGATAGCAAAGGCACAGGTTAACTTCGATTACTTTTACAATGCGCTGGAGCCGTATGGCGACTGGATCGAGGTTTCGGATTACGGGTATTGCTTCAAGCCATGGGTGGATGTCGGGTGGCGTCCTTATACGGATGGCTACTGGGCGAGCACCGACGAAGGATGGCTGTGGGTATCAAATGAAGACTGGGGCGGCATTACCTACCACTATGGGCGCTGGCTGAATCTGGAGGATCAGGGTTGGGTTTGGGTGCCGGGCTATGAATGGGCACCTGCGTGGGTGGCGTGGCGACAGAGCGACAACTATATAGGCTGGGCCCCACTACCGCCGCAGGTGGTTTATGTGCCGGAGGTAGGTATTCAGTATGATACGGGATTTGGCGCAGGAGGGATTTATGAACCCGGCCCACTGTATTATAATTTTTGCGAGCCACGGAACTTTGGCTATCTGGCGTTGCAGAGTTACCTGCTGCCTCCACAGCAAAATATTTACGTAATCGGGAAGACGGTGAATATCACGAATTACGGATCGGTAACTGTGATCGGAAAGAACAATAGGATCATTATTAATAACGGCCCGAATCTTGCGGCGGTTAATCGGATCAGCACGCAACCCGTGCGACAATTAAACATCGTGCGGCAAAGTGTGGACTTTAATGGAATGCAGGCGAATGTCGGATCGGTTCGTGACAGTGTGCACGGGAATCAATTTGTGACGGCGGCACCGGAGATCACTCATTCAGCCAACATCCCGCCTCCCCGGAAGGTGAAGGAACATTTTCGGCATCCGTGGGTGAATGACGGGTTTGCCGGGATAACCGACCAGACCAAGGCGAATGTGGTAAGGCAGGAATTGCGAGAGCAAGCGCACCATTCCAGGTCGAGTGGTGGTACGTCTACTGCACAAGGTCTGATATCAGCTGGAACGCCCATTCCGACACCACTGCAAAATGTGCAGCCAGGCGTAGTTCGTACACCGCAAGCTTCAGCAACACCATCCTCCCGGGCACAGGAAACTCCACAACCGCAGCAAGTGCCAGAGCGAGGCACGGTGACAAGAACGATAGTCCCCGCATTGCCGAGAGCATCGGAGCAGCAAAATACCACAACCGCATCGCCTGTTCCGCCGGTCACATCTTCGACAGAGGCCGAAGCCGTGCGGCAGCAACAAAAGGAAAACTATATTCGTCAGCAGCATGAACGTCAGGCGCATGCAAACCCAACTGCACAACAGCAAGGGCCCGCACCGGAAATTCAACAGCAGCTGCAACAACAGGCAATCGAGCGACAGCAGCAACGACGTGTAAACCCGACACCGCAAAATACCGGTAGCGGAAGTGTCGATGCGAATACTCAGGCTCAACAGCAATTACGCGAGAAACAACGTCGTGAACGAGAGGCTGTCCAGAAGGTTGTGCCATCCCCGGTTGCAAGTGTAAGTGTAACCGACCCAAATGCTGGCGCACAGGCACAGCAAGCTGCGCAGAAAGAACAACAGGCAGCCGTTTTACGCGAGCGGCAACAGCAAGCGGCAGCACAGCAACAGCAGGCTGCTGCCCAACGGGAGCAACAACAAGCCGCAGCGAGGGAGCAAACTGCGCAACGTGCCCAACAGGCCGGGGCGGAACGCGAGCAGCAGATGGCAGCTCAGCGGGAACAAGCCGCAGCGCGCGAGAAACAAGCACAACAGGCGGCTACACAAAGAGAACAACAAGCCACTGAACAACGGGAACGGGCTCAGCAAGCCGCCGCCGCACAGCGGGAACAACAAGCCGCAGCGCAATCAGCGGCCCGTGAGCAGCAGGCAGCAGCAGCGCGGGATCAAAAAGCGGCCGCGGCGGCATCAGCACAGCAAGCTGGAGGGAAATGATAGCCCGCTGCTGATTACGCTGGCATGACAATCCTCATAACTAAGCAGAGCTATGGGTTTTTTATTCAGCACGCATCTTTCGTGCTTATCGACAGCGAGAAAGAGGTTTGTTAAGGTCTGTAAATGATTGATTTCGGTACCCCCTTTGACACGGCATTCCGGCGGGTGAAAGAGATTCTTTTTAGACCTTTCAGCTTCGGTAAATGGATCGTAATAGCATTCACGGTGTGGATGGCACAGGCTTTCCAGAGTGGAGGCGGTAATAGCTGGCAGTATTTATTGAATAACAACTCTTCAAACTCCACGAGTCAGCATCATGCATCTTCTTTTTCGCCGCATCAATTTTTTCATCAACCGCTGGCAGCATTAGCACAAACAGGCTCTTCGCCGGTTAATGTGCAGGCATTTTCTCCGAACGTTCATAATGATGCTTTTTCGAACCTCATGCTAAAATTGGGAATCGGTTTTGGAGTTACCATCGTAGTGGCGATTCTTCTTTTGGTTCTGGTATTCGTCTGGTTGTCGATGCGCGGAAAATTTATGTTTCTGGATAATGTGGTAAATAATCGCGCTGAAGTCCGAGATCCCTGGCGTAAATTTCGCACACAAGGCAATAGTCTCTTCGTATTTTCCATTTTGGTAGGACTTGGAGTATTCGTATTTGTTGCGTTAGGCGGAATATCTACTTTCCTCGCATTTCGGCATGAAAATATGCAGCAAATGGGTGTGGGATTTTGGGTCGCTATAGGTTTCGCCCTCCTTATATTGTTCTGTTTATATCTGGTTTTAGGGATTACCTGGTTCCTGTATATGGAGTTTGGAGTGCCCATCATGTATTGTACAGGGTGTCTGCCAAAAGAAGCTTTCGGTCGGGTATGGCGCCTTATCAAAGCGCATCCACTGGATGCTTTCGTTTATACTATTATCCGGATCGCTATGGAGATTTTGTTTTTCTTTATTCGTATAATAGTGGGAATTTTAACGTGCTGTCTCGCATGCATCCTTCCATTTGTAACTACGGCTTTGACATTGCCGCTGCCGATATTCCGTCAATGCTTTACGCTGGACTGTCTTGTACAGCTCGATCCTCAGTATGATGCATGGAGGATGGTGACGCGGTCAGTATTACCGCCAGAACCGCTGAAGAGCGGCGAGGACCGATATTAAAAATACCGGGTTACGCAAAAAGCGTTAAGGCTTCCATTCTGGAAAGGGCGGCGGCGGAACAACGCTTTCCACGCCAGGATGATGAGGAGGCGAGGGGATTTCCCGAAGTCCGGAAAGCGATGAGTGGACATCATCCGGGTCGGCCTTTGTCCAGCCATTTGCATTCGTAAGTTTTTCGAGCTGCTTGGGCTGTACAAAGAAGCGCATATTCCCGCAATGGGCGCAGATGACGACTGTGCAAAGAGGAAAGGGATCGCAAAAGGAATGAAGATCGGGAAGAAGATTGGGGCCGTAGATGCCTGAGACGCGAACACTCTCGTTATAATACAGCTCGCTCGAATTACATTCCGGGCAAGTAGAGATCATATCAGAGGGGGAGGGACTATCTTACTACACAAACCGCAAGCCGCTATGGACTACCAACGCTATCGCACAGAGTAAGACTGCTTTGTTTGTGAAGTCAACCGGGGAGTCGGGGGCTGAGGTATCACACCACAAAGAAGAGATTACTTAGTTCACTTTGTTCAATATATATCGCTTCGCCTACATCCGCAAGTGTAGAAAATGGAACTTTTCACAATTATTTTTAAGGAAAAGTAACTAAGTGTAAGATGTTAAATTTAAGGAAGTTAGATAACTGTGATTTTAGATGAATGGGGATTTTCCCCGACCATACACCTACAAATCACGCATTTTATCGCGTAGGATTAAATCCTACAGATTTTTGCCAGTTCGCAGAAATGTAAACATTGTGACGTGGGCTTCGAGGTGTGCATGGATATGCATTTAATCGGGAGGATTATCCTGCGTTGGAGCCGACATTTGAAATGTGCCTGTGCGCTTACCATTCAATCCCGAGCGTGCTCAGATCCAGGAAGCGAGAGAAGCCTGCAAGTAAAGTTGTCTATATATGGGCTCTCATCATTCCTATGGAATTCCAAGCCGAAAGCTTGCAAGCCGGATAAAGTGCGATATCCTAACGGAAAATCCACAAGATTTTTTCTTCGGTGAAACCAGGAAGTAATTCAAAGCAAAAAGAGTCGGAGTCCGACGCGGAGGATCCTCCGAGTAGAAGCTATACCACTCGCGAAATCTGGAAGGTCCTCAGTCAATTTACCCGGCCTTATTCCCGCATCATCTGGGTCGGGGTCCTTGGGAATCTAATGACAGTGACGATGGCGCTCATGGTGCCGTTGTTTACAAAAGTTCTGATCGATACGGTGATCCCGTCACGAAATCTGCCCTTTGCGATAGGGCTTGGGGTGGCATATTTCCTACTGAATGTTTTCCGCTATCAACTCGGATACGGACATACGTTTTTAATCAATTATGTGGGGACGCAGGTGGTATTCGATATTCGTTGCCGGTTGTTTCAGCATTTGCAGCTTCTGCATCTATCGTTTTTTGAGAATCAGAAGAGTGCGTCACTGGTGAATCGCGTGATCAATGATGTTGCGGCGATCCAGCAGTTTACAAACCTCGCGGTGGCGACGATGACGAATTCTATCTTTGCGCTGTTTCTCGCACTGGGGATTATTTTTGTGCTCAACTGGAAGCTGGCGCTGTTTTGCCTGCTGATCCTGCCTTTTTACTATGGAGTGATCCGATATTTTCATCCGAAACTCCGGGAGGATTCGCATAAATTCCGTGAGAAGCAGTCGCAGGTGGCGGGAACATTGGGCGAAATCTTCAACGGCATCAAAGTGGTGAAATCCTTCGCGACGGAAGACTTGGAAATGCAGCGCTTCACGCAGATGACGAAGGATAATATTCGCCCGGAGCTCGAGTTAAGCACAAGAAGTTATCAAATGGGGTCAATCCTCGGGAGCTTCAATGACTTTGTGGTCGCAGGCCTTTTCATTGGCGGTGCGGCGGCAGTGATGGGCGACCAGATGACGATCGGAGACTATGTGGCTTTTACCGGTTACCTGGGCATTTTGTTTTCACCGATGATGGCGCTCAGCCTGCTGTTGCAAGTGGCGATCACGGCACACACCGGGATGGAGCGGATCTGTAACATATTGGATATACGGCCGGAGATTATGGATCGATCTGGCGCATTTTCGATGAATGAGGTGAAGGGGCACATCGAGTTTGAGGATGTCACCTTCGCTTATAAGGATGGTCGCCCGGCGATTCGGGATTTTAATCTCGATGTGAAGCCCGGCGAAATGATTGCGGTGGTGGGGCCTAGCGGCAGCGGGAAGTCGACGCTGATGAGTTTGCTTACGCGGTTTCACGATGTGAATGAGGGTGTCATCCGTCTTGACGGGCGCGATATCCGCACGTTGAAATACGAGGAATACCGCAGGAATATAGGAATCGTGCTGCAGGAGAATTTCCTGTTTGCCGGAACAATAGCGGACAATATCCGCTATGGGAAACCTGAGGCGAGTATCAATGAAATCCGCGCCGCGGCGGAGAAGGCAAACGCGCTGGAATTTATCGATGAACTTCCCGATGGGCTGGAATCTGTAGTTG
>JBDTJR010000205.1:0-10675 GCA_039935735.1 Chthoniobacterales bacterium
AGATCAGGAATTTTCCAATGAAGCCGACCGTAAAGGGAAGGCCCGCGAGCGAAACCATGGATACGAGCATTGCAAACGCCAGAAACGGCGAACGCTTTGCAAGACCGTTGAATTTATCAATCTCCTCGCCACCGGTGACTTTGGCCACAATCAGCATGACGATAAAGGACAGGAAGGTCATGAGCAGATAACCTGCCAGGTAAAACCCAATGGCTGGGCCAGCGATGGCTGCACTCACACTGGCGACACCGACAAGAAGATACCCCGCATGCGCAATACTGGAGTAAGCCAGAAGGCGTTTCAGATTGGTTTGCAGCATCGCCGCAAAATTTCCATAGAGCAAGGTGGCCGCCGCGAGAAAGACCATTACCGTGATGAGTTTATGGCCGATGGTTGGCACCGTGAAAAACGGATTTAAGATGCGGAGCAGAACAACGAATCCCGCAGCTTTGGAGCCAACCGAAAGGAACGCCGTCGTCGGAGTTGGCGCGCCCTGATAAACATCCGGAATCCAGAATTGAAACGGAAACGCGGCGACCTTGAATCCCAGCGAGACCAATACAAGGCCAATGCCGAAAAGCAGTCCCGTCTGTGTATTCAAAGGAAGCGAAGGCAGCACCTGTGCGATCTTATTCAGGTTCGTTTCATGCGTGATTCCGAAGATCCAGGTGATCCCGTAAACGATAAAGCCTGTCGAAAGCGCACCGAGGATCAGGTATTTGGTACCCGCTTCGAGCGAAAGTGTATTCCGGCGCGTGTAGGCCACGAGCACGTAGAAGGAAATGGTCACAAGCTCGAGCGAGACGAAGATCATGATGAAGTCCACTGCGGAAGCCATCCACATCAGACCCGCGCACGTAAACAGCGGCATTACGAAATATTCAGCCACGCCTGCCATCGGAGTCGAGGACGGCAATTGCGCTGCCAATACCTCGGTATAATCCAGAGACATGATGATCATCAGTGCGGTCGCGACGAGCGCGAAACGTTTGAAGAACATCGCCAGGAAATCCGCCTGGTAAAACTGCGCATAAGGTGCCGTTGCGGGAATTGCATGCGCACTTACAAAAAAGCTTCCGACGAAAACAGCAGCAAGTCCGGCAAGCGCAACAAACCCGATTTTTCGCTTATCGAGACGCGGTAAAAACGCCTCCACCATCAGCAGAATAATGCCGACGCAGATGACGCCCGTTTCTAATAAAAGAGGATTCAGTGCCATACAGGAGCGAGATAGTGGATAAAGAGTTGAGGATAAAAGCCGATAATCATCAGGCCGATAATCAGAAGCGTTATAGCGAGGCGGGCCGATCCTGAAAGATCAAGGGCGCCGTCCGCAGTCACGACGCCTGGTTGTCCAAGGAATACATTGCGGTATGCGCGAAGCATATAAACCGCGGAAATCACCACACCCCAAAGCGCGATGATCGTAGCGATCTGGTAGTTATTAAGGGCGTGGTAGTTATTTCCGACACCGGCGGTGCCAAACGCGCCGAAGAATACGAGAATTTCACCCGCGAAGTTTGCAAAGCCCGGCAGGCCAAGTCCCGCCATCGTGGCAAATCCAAATAACAGGCCAAAGACGGGAAGTTTCCGGGCGAGGCCGCCGAGCTGGCTCATTTCGAGCGTGCCGGTTCTTTCCCGGAGTTGACCGGTGAGCGCAAAAAGCGCAGCGATGGAAAGGCCGTGCGCGAACATTAAAATCGCAGCGCCGGTATAACTCAAAATACTCATACCCGCTCCAGCGACACCGAGAAAAATATAACCCATGTGCATCACGCTTGAGTAACCCAGCATCCAGTCGAGTTTCTTTTGCGCCACGGTTATCAATCCGACGTAGATGATATTGCACAGCAAAAGCACCAGCAGAAGATTCATGTAGGTCTGCATGGTTTCCGGGAAAATCGGAACCACGAGACGAAGCAATCCATACAAACCAAATTTTTTCAAAACACCCGCATGCAGCATCGCTGCAGGAGCCGGTGCGGAGGAGTAAGCCTGCGGAGCCCAGCTATGAAAGGGAAAGAGCGAGATCAGCGTGCCGAACCCGAAGAGCAGCAGAAAATAAACCCAGGTTTTCTTTTCGATCCCGCCATGCGCGGCGAGATCCTGTAGCGCACGCATATCAAAGGTCCGATGATTCAGGACAGGAATGCTGAGGTAAAGTCCGATGATCCCGATAAGAAGCACAAAGCTTCCGAGCGCGAGATAGATCGTCGCTTTCCATGCCGCAGCCTGACGATCTCCCGATCCCCAGATACCGATAAGTAGGAAGGTGGGAATCAACGCAAGCTCATGGAAAGCATAGAAGAAGAAAACATCCACCGAGACAAAAGCCCCGATGACGCCTGCGGAAATCATGAGAATGGAAATAAAGAAAGCCCGTTCGGCTTTTTCCACTTTGGGAGACGCCCACACCGCACATACGGAAACCAGCGTTGCAAGCAGGAGCATGACAAGCGTCAGGCCATCCGCGCCGAGGGTGAAGTTTAATCCGAACTGTGGAAGCACCGGCCATGTATGGACGAATTTATAATGATCGATGCCAGCGGGAGCCGTCCGATAGAGCGCGAAGAGACTCAATGCCCACAGAAGATTTATAAAGGTAGCGAAGCCAGCCGTGCGCCGCGCCGGTGCGCCTGCCGCGATAAGGATCGCGGCGATAACGGGAATCAGAATGGTATAAAGTAAAGGACTCACGGTGTTATCGAAGTAAAAGGTAAATAAGGATGATTACTCCGGCTCCAAAATAGAATGCGTAGGCCTGGATGTTTCCAACCTGAAGAAGTCGAAGGGTAAACCCAGTGCCTACGGCCAGCTTTGCAGAAATCCGCACGCCAAGATCAATGACCCAGCGATCGATCCACGAGAAGACAACTCCCACACGATCCTGCGCGAATTTGACGATCTCGGTATAAAAATTATCGATATAGAAGCGATTCGCAAAAAGCGGAATGGAGATCGGGTCTTTTTCCGCATTCCAATAAAGAAGACAAGCGCCAACCAGACCAAGCGCCAGCGCGACCAGAGTCATGATATGGAACATAGGAGGGGCAACGACGACTTCTGGCAGATCGAAGAAATGCTTTTGAATAACCGGCCAGCCGCAGGCGATTGCGGAGCACGCAAGGATCGCCATCGGGAGAATCATGACCTTCGGTGATTCCTCACAATGTTTTGCATGGTCATCGCGTGGGGGACCAAAGAAAACCACGAGGAAAAGTCGTGCGGTATAAAACGCCGTAAGCGCGGCCGTTGCCAGAGCCAGCCAGAAAAGTCCGTGGTGGAACGTGGTATTTGCCCAGGAGAATTCGATGATAAGATCTTTACTGAAATAACCACTGGTTCCCGGCACCGCACTGAGGGCAACCGCGCCTGCGAAACAGCAGAGAAAAGTAAGCGGCATCTTGTTTTTAAGAGCTCCCATTTTCCAGATGTCCTGCTCGTGATGCATCGCCACGATGATTGATCCCGCGCAGAGGAAGAGCAGACACTTAAAGCTCGCATGCGTGAAAAGGTGAAACATCGCGACATCCGCCGTAGGCGCGACACCGATCCCCAGCACCATGTAGCCAAGCTGCGAAATCGTGGAATACGCCAGGATGCGCTTGATGTCGTTTTGCTGCGTCGCCATCAAGGCCGCGACAAAAAGCGTAATCGCTCCCACCCACGCGATGACTTCGCGTGCTCCGGGAGCAAGGATCAGAATTGGGAAAATACGAGCGAGCATGTAAACACCCGCAGCCACCATCGTCGCGGCGTGGAGCAGGGATGATACAGGCGTCGGGCCTTCCATCGAATTCGGAAGCCAGACATGGAGCGGAAGCTGTGCGGACTTACCGATCGTGCCACAAAAGACCAGAATGCAGGCAATCGTCAGGAAAGGAAGATGCGAGGCAAGACCACCGGGCAGAGTAAGTTTTCCAACGATCTCGCTGAAAACAATGGAGCCTGTGGCCACCCAGAGAAGCAGGATTCCAATCATGAATCCAAAATCTCCGATACGGTTTACAAGAAACGCCTGTTTGCCAGCATCCGCCGCGGAATTTTTACTATAGTAATGTCCGATCAGGATATAGGAGCTGACACCCACCAGCTCCCAGAAGATGAACATCATGATAAAATTGTCCGCGAGCACGATGCCGAGCATCGAGAAAAGGAAGAGCGTCAGCCCCGCGAAGTAGCGCGAGTAGCCTTCTTCCGTGCGCATATAACCGATGGAATAAGTGAAGACCAGTGTCGCAATCGTCGTTACGACAAGCAGCATGACCCGGCTGAGAGGATCGACAACGATTCCGATGGGAATATGAAATGCAGGAATACCCGCCTGCTGCCAGAGCGCAAAGTTTACCCAGTCAAAATGCAGACCTTCCTGTGCTGGAGGATGCAGAAAAATCAACCAGCTTAATACGCAGCCCAGCGCGGCTGTGGCTATCGCAAGTCCGGCGCTCAAGGGTTTGGAATACTTTCCAAAGAAAAGGATCAGCGTCGCGGCGACGAGCGGCGCGAAAAGAATGATCCACGGTACAGTTTGCAGACTCATCGTAATTAAAATTTCATCCGGTTAAGGTCTTCGACATGCGTCGTCCGCCGTGCCCGGTAAAGAGCAACGATGACAGCCAGTCCGACCGCTACTTCCGCAGCCGCGACCGTGATGATAAAGAATACGAATACCTGCGCATTGTAGTTCGGCAGTCCGGTATCTGTTAAATTGTAGCGTGAAAAAGCGACCAGCGACAGGTTTGCCGCGTTGAGCATCAACTCAAGACACATGAAGATGATGATGATATTCCGGCGAAGCAGCACTCCCGCGAGCCCGATTGCAAACAAAAGGCCGCTCACCAGCAGATAATGATCAAGGGAGACGGTCATTTATTTCAGTTCCTTTCTGCTTAAAATGACAACACCAATGGTCGAGACCAGAAGCAGGATACCGACGACTTGAAACGGAAGATTGAATTTCGAAAAAAGCGTAAAGCCGATTTCGCGCACATCATCGAGGTGCGTATTCCAGATCTCCGCTTTCCCGACATGATAAAGCGGACTGGATTTCAACACTCTCAGTAAAAGACCGACAAATCCGAAAACGACCGCTGCACCACCGACCAGCGCGGTGAGATTCCATGCGCGTCGGACTTCTGTCCGCAAATCCAGAAGCATGATAATGAAAAGAAAGAGAACCATTACCGCGCCTGCGTAAACCAGTACCTGAATGACGCCGATAAAATACGCATTCAGTGTCACGAACAGCGCAGCAAGCGCAATGAAGGACATCACCAGGCACATTGCACTGGAGACGGGATTACGACAAACCACCACCCCCGCACCGAAGGCGAGCATGTAAGCCGCAAAAATCCAGAATAGTATGGTTGATGCCATTATTTTTTATCGTTCCACTTGTTTACAAGGCCGGTCATCACGCCGCCGAGTTCATAAAGCTTTTTCTTGTCGTGCTTCATTTCTGCACGGCTTAATCCGGTGATCGAGTAATCCTTGCGCAAAAAGATTGCCTGTTCGGGACAGACCTCTTCGCAAAGGCCGCAGTAAATGCAGCGGATCATGTCGATTTCAAATTCTTTCGGCCGTTTCTCGACCTTCTTCCACTTGTTGGTGGTTGGAATCTCTTCCGGATGAATCGTGATCGCGCGAGGCGGGCAGATGAATTCGCAAAGCTGGCAGGCAACGCAACGTTCGCGGCCATGCTCATCCGTTACGAGTGTCGGCGCACCGCGATAGTGAGGCGGCAAATGCTCATCCCATTTTTCCTCGGGATATTGCATGGTGACCTTCGTCCTGCCGAGCATGCGGTTCTTGAAATGTCTCCAGGTAATGGCAAGACCGCTGGCAAACACGGGAAGGAACAGGCGTTCTTTCCAGTTAAGTTTTGGGCGTGGGATGGTGTATGCCATAGGTTTATTTGACGTACATGAGGATGAGCGCGGTAACAAAGATATTCACCAGCGCGAGTTCAAAGAAGAAGTACCATCCGAATTTCATCAGCTGATCGTAGCGCAGACGAGGCAATGTCCAGCGAACCCAGATCATGAATAGAAGGATGCAGGAGACTTTTCCAAAAAAGGTAGCGATATTGACAATTCCCCAGATGAAGCTGGCGAGATGCGCGCTGCAAACCGCGGACAACCCCGGAATCGCCATTCCAAAAATCGTCGTGGCACTTCCGTCGGGAATGAAAGGCAGGCTCCAGCCGCCGAAGAATAAAGTAACGATGACACCCGACCCGGAAATCATTGCCGCATATTCACCGAGAAAGAAGAGCGCAAATCCCATCGAGGAATATTCCGTGTGATATCCACCGACAAGCTCCTGCTCCGCTTCGGGAAGATCGAAGGGCAAGCGGTTTGTTTCCGCAAAGATCGCGACGACAAAGACGAAGAAAGAAATGATCAACGGAAACCAAAGTAGAATATGGCGGAGATTGAGTCCTGCCAGCAACGCGCCGCCAACAGCTTTCCAGTCACCGTGAAAAATCGATTGAAGGCTCAGTCCCTGAGGCCAGTAAGGAGAAATCAGCCAGCCATGCTGTGCCTGATAGCGAACGACCTCGGAAAGATTCAACGTTCCAATGATCATGAAGATCGGAACAACCGAGAGGCCCATCGCCAATTCATAAGAGATCATCTGCGAACTGGAGCGAATGCCACCCAGGAAAGGATACTTCGAATTCGATGCCCAACCAGCGAGCACAATTCCGTAAACACCCAGAGATGTAACCGCGAAGACAAAAAGAATGCCGATATTGATATTGGCAATGACCATCGGCACTCCGAAAAGCGAACTTCCAAAAGGAAGCACACACAGGACGAGGATCGGCGGGATCATCGTAAGCTTCGGCGCGATATAGTAATAAAACTTATGAACACTTCGCGGAATGAAGTTTTCCTTCAGCAGAAGCTTTAACGCATCCGCGATCGGCTGGCCGAGACCGAGAATCCGAATACCGGTCAGCGGAATGCCTGTGCGATTTGGCCCGACACGATCCTGAATCAAGGCGCTGACCTTGCGCTCGGCATACACGGTGTAGGAAACCAGACCGAGGATGACCGCCAGCAAAAGGATTGTCTTAAGAAGCGATGTCCAGATCAGGAAAACCTCAGGCGTAAACAAAAAGTCCCACATACTTTAGGAAACGCCTCCTGCAGGTTGAATCTTTGCGGAAAGATCCGTTCCGAGATCACCGATTTTTGAGAGCGAAAGTCCGTTCAGCTCCGGCACACCGGCTGCCATCTGCTTGAAAAGATCTTCGATCAGGTAAATTCCATTTCCACCGCCAAGCGCCTGGATGAAATCTCTGAGGACTTCCCAATCTTCGCGCGCGTCGCCGGGCGACTGAATCGCTTGGTTCAGACGTTGAATGCGACTCTTGATATTAATCATGGAGCCGCGTTTTTCTGCGAAAGAGGCAACCGGGAACAGTCCCGTGGCAAGCGCCGTCGTTTTATTCGGTAGAATGTCGGTTACAATAAGCGTTTGCAGCTTCTTAAGGTCGTCTTCCGTCAATCCACACTTCGTAGCGTCTTCGCCGAGGCATACGAGGGCTTTGATTTGTCCTGACTTTACCCCGCTAACGATTGCGGAAAGTTTTGCGCCCGGAGTTGCGCCGGTAACACCGAGAAGTTTTGCCCCGGCAGTATTCGGGTTGCGATCATCCGCAATCAGGAATCCATCGCCTTTTTCAAAGCGTGGTACGATATCGAAGTTCTCGGTCTTTAAAGTCTGAATCAGGCGCTTTGCCAAAAAGAGTTCTTCATTCGTCATGCGGCCCGATGCGATCACCGCAATCTCGGAGCCTTCATGGCGACGTAGCTGACTGGCTGCGCCTTCGATGGCATGCGCCCAGGAAACATCCTCTCCCTCAGGAGTTCCTTTAAGAAGTGGCTTTTTCAGGCGGCTGTCTTCATTGATGTAATGAATGTTCAACCGATGCGAATCCGGCATCCAGCACGAGTTCACGAAATCATTTTCACGAGGCGTCACGCGATAAACCACGTTTTCACGCGAGCCGATAAGAATATTGGAACCCAGTCCGCAATTGACGTCGATGCTCTTGGTTTCCTTAAGGAACCACACACGCATCTTGAAACGAAAATCTTTCGAGGTCAGTGCGCCGACGGGGCAGATATCCACCGTGTTTAGCGAGTAGTTATTATCAAGGCGTTTGCCGGGATAAACGGTGAGCGTGGTATGGCTGCCGCGATCGATGAAACCGAGCACATCATCTTTCGCCACTTCCTGCATGAAGCGGATACAGCGCGAACACATGATGCAGCGCTCGTCATCGAGAACGATATTTTTGCCGATGTCTTCACGTTTCGGCTTCTTTACTTTTTCTTCAAGAAAACGGGAATCACCCTTGCCGTATTCCACACTGAATTCCTGCAAGCGACACTCTCCCGCCTGATCACAAATCGGACAATCCAGCGGATGATTGATAAGAAGAAATTCCATGACGCCCTTGCGGCATTCCTGCGTCAGAGGGGAATCGGTGCGCACACCCATGCCGTCGCTGACTTCGGTTGCGCAGGAAATTGCGGGGCGCGGGCTCCAGTTGATGATATGTTTTCCGTCCGCTCCCATTTCGGGTTTGCGGTCGGGGCCCATCTTCGGCATGCCCATCTCTACAAGGCACATGCGACAATTTCCGGGCGAGCTGAGCTTCGGGTGATAGCAGTAATGCGGGATATGCTTCCCGCTCTTCATGCACGCTTCTATGAGTCGTGTCCCTTTGGGGAATTGTTTCCATTCCCCATCGACTTGGACATTAATCATTTGTTGCTCGGTTGCGGTAGCGCTCATTCCTTTTATAAGTTCTTCTTATCACGAACCCCTTTTCGTGCGCAAGAAGACGCCAGCAAATTAGGTGGACGCCTGACTGGCATCAAGAAAAAGCGCAGAAACTGCAAAATTTCGTTAAAATCGTGATTCCTCCACCGCCAGGTAATGGGAGGCACGAGGTGTGGTCTCGCCGAGGTGCATGGCATAGGCTTCCACCTTGAGTTGCTGGTCGTCCATGGTAAATCGCTCGTGCTGGCGCATATGCTCCCCCCAGGAATCGATACGGAAGAGCTCGATATAGCGCCCCGGATCTTGCATATCCCGGTAAAGTCTCCACCGCCGAGCCCCGTCGCGCAGTCGCACCTCCCGCATTTTCCGCATTACGGAGCGAAATGCGCTGACATTCTCCGGTTTCACAAAGTATTCCACAGTGACGAGCACGGGGCCGTCGTCGAGTTCGGCCTCGATATGAGGTTCCGGCTCCTCCCAATTGGCGGAGGGACGCAAATCGAGGTCTTCCTCCACGATCAGCGGAAACCACCGTATAAGTAATAAGCTGAGAAAAAGCCCAGTCCCGGCAACCGCAAAAGCATGTTGAATCCCCAGAAGGCCTGCTATCCAGCCCCACAAGGCACCTCCACCCGCGAGCATTCCCTGAAAAATCAGTAAATAGAACGAAATCGCCCTCCCGCGAACCCATGCAGGGACGGAGGTTTGCACCGCGACATTGAAATTAATCAGCACCCCGATCCATGCGATTCCGGCAAAGACCAGCGAGGTCAGGATGACCCACCGATGCGAAGTGAATGCCATGGTGAAGCAGGCCACCGCCAGAATACAGGTGGAAATCCCAATGATCCAATCAATGGCCATGGATCTCCGTACCTTTGGAATACAGAGCGAGGCAATGATCGAGCCCACACCAAACGCACCGAGCATGATGCCGTAACCCGCCGCGCTAGTTTTAAGAACGTCTCTTGCGAGCAAGGGCAGCAGTGGCCAGACAATCCCCCCACAAAGAACAAAAGCGGCTGCCCGCAGCATCGGCGCATGCACACGCTGGGCATGCAGGACATAGCGAAACCCGGCTTTGATCGCCCCGGCGACATCTTCACTGAGGTGATTTTTTTCGCGCAACGCCGGCTTCCACACCCAAAGTACGCCGAGCACAGCCATAAAGGAGAGCGCATTGAGAAGAAAGGTCACACCGGGGCCTGCCGCGGCCACGATAAGACCGCCAAGCGCCGGGCCAACGGATCGGGCGACATTAAAGGATATACTATTAAGGGAAACCGCTGCCGCTACGGATTCGCGCGGCACCAGATCCTGCATGATCGCCTGCCACGCCGGCAGATTCATGGCCGATCCGAATCCCAATGCAAAAGTCAGTCCGAGCAATACGGCAGGCGTTGTTAAATGAAAGAGCGTGGCGATTCCGAGGGCGGCTGCGGCGAGTAGCATCCAGCTTTGCGTAATCAGCAGCAGAAGGCGGCGATCCACCAGATCGGCGAGTGCCCCGGCCAGAATGCCCACGAGAAAAACCGGGAGGGTGGATGCCGTTTGCACCAGACCGACAAGCGTGTACGAGGTCGTGAGCGAGGTCATCATCCACGCCGCACCCACCGTTTGCATCAGCGTGCCGATATTGGAAAAGATCGTGGCGATCCAGAGTGCGCGGTAAATGGGAACCTTTAACGGTTCGAGCAGGCTGCCTTTGGAATTTTCCGCTGTGGGCATTAGGTAGGCACTACTTTAAAACCTCTGGCTACCAAAAGAAGCTGAAAAGTAAGACCACCAGCACAATTCCGCTAAAGAGGGCATACATCCGGTCTTTTTCCGTCAAATACCCGACTACGGCGAATGCCACGCGGAAAAGCGGATTGAG
>JBDTJR010000206.1:0-27789 GCA_039935735.1 Chthoniobacterales bacterium
AACTTAATTCTCTGGTGAACTCCGATAATTTCCCTTCGAAGTCTAAAATTTCCGTGGAGGAAATACAAAAGGCGACGCGGCATCTTTTTCTGTGTACCGGCCCGGATTGCTGCGACACAGCAACGCACGAATCGCTTTGGCAGCTTCTTAAATCAGAATGCAAAAAGCTTAGCATCCCCGTATTGCGAACGAAGGCCGCATGTCTTCGTGTTTGCACAGCTGGCCCTTGGCTTGTGGTCTATCCCGACGGAATATGGTACGGAAAAGTAGACAGCACTCGCCTGCTCCGTATTTTAAAGCAACATGTCGAGCTGGGCTTGCCCGTTCAAGAGTGGATAGCGACCGACATGCCCGGCCTAAAAACTTAATTATCGCTCTATGGGAGGAGCAGGAGGAGCCTCCATTTGTTTGTAATCCGCTGGCGGCTTGAAATCGCTATCCGGCAAAGTTACTTCCTGAATGGAAAGAATGGTGACATTAGTTTTACCAGCTTTTCCTGAGATCTCCATTCGAATGGGAAATCCTGGAAGCGCTGAATAATCCAACTCTGCATTTCCACCACCCGTGGAATTATTCAGCTTTTTAAATTGCTGGAGAAGAAGTTCCTGATTGGGAACATTTTTGGCCAGCCAAAGAGAGATTTGGCCATCCTTGGTTTTCAGCACATATTCCTCAGTGTCATAGGCATTGATTTTCTGCTTTCTGCCGGTCGGTTGCGGTTTCGCAGGTGAAGCATCCGGTTTATCAGCCTTCACTTGCTGATTCATGGATTTGATCGTCTCACCCGAAACAAGCATATAACTTTTTTGTGGGTGCATCAGCATGATCACATTCCCGGTGCCAGTATCCATGATCGTGGAACCTTTTTGAGCCTCCATATCAATTCGTATTTTGTCCCCTTTCAGCTTCATGGGAACCTGCATCTTCTGACCTCCACCAGCATCGACCTCCTGGACAACGACGACATCTGCAAATACAGGGAGGATGGAAGCGTAAATCGCTAAAAGGAGCAGCGTGGTTTTTTTCATATTTTTGAGGAAATAAAAAGTCTAGCGAGACAAATCAGCCTGGGTCAACAAACGAAACCCGTCACCACGCAAAACTGCACTCGCGCATTCCATGTCATCAAGATGCAGAGCAAGCACCGTCTTGTCGCGCGGACGAATTAGCAGCGAATAACTAAAAAAAACATTTACCTCCGCCTTTAAAAGAGAAGAAAGCACCTTTGCGAGATCTGCGGCGCCTTCGCGAAGCTCCACGGCGAGAAGATCGCAAATGCTGTAGGCGATATCATGCTCATGAAACAACTCTCTTGCCGGATCAGGATCGCTGACCACAATACGCACAATCGCCGTTTCCGAGGAATCCAGGATACTTAATGCGAGGACAATAATCGCATGCTCATTGAGCAATTTTACAATCTCAAGAAGCGCTCCTACCTTGTTCGGTAAAAAAACGGAAAATTGTCGCACTTGTGCGCCCCCAAGACTCTCTGCTGTTCGCGTCGCCATAGAACTCTCTTATTTGTAGGTATACAGGAAACTATACTCTGCCTTTTGCGCTTCCGCCTTTGGAGCATCCTCCAAAGCAACATAGACAAAATAGCGTCCGCTATTTTCAGCGACAATACCCGCTGCCGCCATGCTTAAATCCTGATACTTCTCACTATCCACTTTTTTACCATTTTCATCATAAACGGAAACCGTAAGCTTCTGATCGGCAGGGACTGCTCCCACACAAAACCAATATTGATTTCCCGCCGAAAGATTAAGGGCAAAAATCTGCGGTTTTTTAGCATCAATGGTTCCTGTAAAATAACCATCGCGAATCTTAAAGCCATCATTGGTAAAAGCTCCTGCAAGTTCCAATGCCTTACTTCGCGGGTCGATATTTGATTCCGCTGCCGCATCCGGGGAGGCGGTGGGAGCCACTGTGGCGGTCGGAGCAGGTGCGACAGGTTTCGTTGACTGGGACTGCAAGGCACTTCCTGCAATAAAAACCAAAATACCAATACTCAGTAGATAACTTTTCTTCATTTTGCAGCGCCTCCTTCAGACTTCGAAATGGCATCCACCAACTTGCTCATTGTGTCATTGATCTGGTGCACCGTGGCAGCCGTAACAGAATCTTTAAACGGGGTGTTCACAATCGCCTCCGTGCTTTTCAGATCGTTTTTAACCCGTAGGACAAGTGCATTTTCCTGCAGCTTTGGAGGGAGTTTATCGATCATGGTGAGCAAATATTGAATAATAGCAGGTTGACGCAATAATTTCGCAGACTCTGGAGTATAGCTTTTATCTACAATACCGCTGACTGTCTGCACACCTCGAATCCATGCTCCCAGCGTGACAAGAGTGACGAGATCGCTATCCTTTTGCTTGGCCATCGTCAGCTTGACTTCGTTTTCTGTCGCTTCCAACTCCTCATTCAAACCAGCCCAATCATTATTTTCCGCGAAATCGTTAATCGTATTCCCCCGGTTAATAATATCCTGACTAATACCAAGTGTCTTCGAAATGCTGATAATATCCTTACCGACGTTCTTGACCTGTTGCCCGTCCTGCGCCTCTACAGCGATAAACCCGTCCGCTACCAAAGTTCCCAGCTCCAGCGCCAGTTGCGGCCGGCTCGTCGTGGCCAGGATGACCGGCTTGCGAATAAAAGTTGTCCAGTTAGGTTTTCCCTGCTTGTTGATCGCCGCAAAAAATTCACCAGGTGTCGGGATTGTAAGGGTATCCGTTTGGATCGCCGCATTCATCTGGGCCGGAGTGAGTGAGGCTGGCAACGCGCCAAATGCGACAGTGGCCCCAGCCAGCGAAGCCAGAAGGAGGACAAGTTTTCGATAATCAGCCATTACTCAAATTGCATACACAACCTTGGCACGCGTTACCAGCCCGTTTATAGAGTCCTTTTCCAATACTCTGTGAAATACGATGTCCCTTACGCCATTACCCATTGACGCCCTTAAAAAAGACCTGCTTGCTGCCGTGGCAAAGAGCCGGAGAGTGATTCTTCAAGCCCCGACGGGCTCGGGCAAATCCACGCGTATACCGCAGTTTTTGCTCGAAGCAGAGGAAGGAAATGAGGGGGAAATCGTCGTTTTACAACCCCGCCGCCTACCCGCGCGCATGTTGGCCGCCCGTGTCGCTTCTGAGAGAGGCTGCCGCGTCGGCGAGGAAGTGGGCTACCAGATTCGCTTTGATAAGGCTGTTTCCAAAAAAACGCGTATCCGCTTTGTCACCGAAGGCATCCTGTTGCGGGAAATCATGGGAAATCCCCGTCTGAATGGCATCCGAGCGATACTTTTTGATGAATTTCACGAACGCCACCTTTATACCGACCTAACGCTGGGCCGTACCCTGCAAATTCAAAAAGAACTGCGCCCTGATCTGCTTCTGCTCGTGATGTCCGCCACACTGGATGGAGATGCGGTGCAGACCTACCTCGCTCCTTGCGAACGGCTGGATGCAGACGGACGCATGTATCCGGTTGAGATCGAATATCTGGAGAGAACTCCCGGCGACGATTACCCCATCTGGGAAACAGCCGCTGAGGCCGTCGAAAAAGCCTGGAAGAAGACGGATGGAAATGTCCTCATTTTCATGCCTGGAAGGTACGAGATCCAAAAGACGATTCAGGAAATCAACTACCGCATGGGAAACACCGCGCTGGTATTTCCCCTGCATGGAGAACTTCCCCCTCACGATCAGGACATGGCGGTAAATCCCTCCGAAGGGAGAAAAATCATCGTCTCGACTAATGTGGCGGAAACCTCCCTCACCATTCCCGGAATCACCATGGTGGTGGATGGTGGGCTCGCGAGAATCGCACGCCATGATCCGCGAAGAGGAATCAATACCCTCTATGTCGAGAAAATCAGCCATGCTTCGGCCGACCAGCGTGCAGGCCGTGCGGGAAGAACGGCTCCGGGTATTTGTTTGCGGCTCTGGACCAAACGTGACCATGAGCAACGCCCACAAAATGAAACGCCGGAAATCCTGCGCGTGGATCTTTGTGAAACGCTGCTTTATTTGAAAATGTCCGGTATCGCCGGGGTGGAAAATTTCCCATGGATCACGCCACCAGACCCAATCGCCATTCAACATGCCTTACAGGTGCTGACCGATCTCGATGCCCTCGATACGGAGAATGCCGCGATTACCGAAGTCGGGCGCGAGATGACAACCTTTCCTGTTCATCCCCGCTATGCTCGTATGATGATTGCCGCGCGGAAATATGGCTGCGTGCGTGCGGCTGCCTTCGCGGCGGCAATCGTGCAATCCAGAAACCTCCTGCTTGGCAGGGTAGACGGTCGTGTAAAGCAACTGAGGGAAGATTTATTCGAAGGCGCACCATCGGATTTTGCACGGCTCTCGCGGGCTTTTCGTTATGCCGAGCGCAATGGATTCCGCGTGGAAGCCTGCCGGAAGCTCGGTGTGCATGCGGATACCGCCCGCCAAATTCAGCGGGCGCATCAGGAATTTATCCGCCTTGGCGATGAGGGAGATGCGGGTACCGAGGCGACTACCGATGACGGCCTCGCCAAATGCGTACTCGCTGCCTTCGGCGATAATGTCGCCATCCGTCGAGATCGCGGCACCCTCTCCTGCGATATCGTACACGGCCGTAGAGGCATTCTTGAAAAAGACAGCGCCGCTGCCGACTCACTGCTTTTTGTCGCTGCCGAAATCGGCGAGATCGAGCATTCGGGAGGAGAGTTGCGCGTACGCCTCAGCCTTGCAACTCCATTGGAAAAAGCATGGCTTGGCGATGTGCACCCGGACCATCTGCATGAGCAGGTACGCTATGAATATGATGCGGTACAGAGAAGGGTAACCGTCAAGACAGAAACATTATTCCGCGATCTCGCGATCGAATCCTCCAGCCGCGATGCAAAGCCCTCCGCAGAAGCTTCAGCATGTCTGGCAAAGGAAGCGGCATCGGGAAGTATTGAACTTCCGGAGTGGAATGAAGCGGTGACAGACTGGATCAGCCGCGTGAATTGGCTGGCGCGGAATTTTCCGGATTATGGAATATCTCCCATCGGAGACACCGAGCACGAGCTATTGCTTTCTCAGCTATGCGAAGGCGCGGTCACTGCACGCGAGGTACGCACGCGCTCTGTACTACCTGCAATTAAATCATGGCTGTCTTCACCGCAACACTCTCTGCTCGAAAGTATGGCACCGGAGCGGCTCATGCTTCCCGGAGGGCGGAAGGCAAGAATTCGTTACCCTGAAAATGGAGATCCTATCGTCAGCGCACGCATTCAGGATTTCTATGGAGTGGAAGGAACGCTCACCCTGGGGAAAGGACAATCCTCTCTCATTATCGAAATTCTCGGTCCCAATAATCGTCCACTGCAAACGACAAGCGACCTGCGCACTTTTTGGAAAGAAACCTATCCAAAGCTCAAACCAGAGCTTCAGCGAAAATATCCACGCCATGAATGGCGATAAGAAGACTATTCATCGAACGATATTTGCCAATGCCGCTTCGACGGTAGAAAAACGATAGACATAGTCCGTTCCCTGATGAGGAATCACGCGGTAACTATCCAGAAGAAGATGCGACATCGAACCAAGAATGGTTTTGAGAATAAATCCTGGTGTCGTGAAAACCGCGGGGCGTCGAACCGCTTTTGCGAGAATCCGGGTAAACTCGCTATTACGAACGGGCTCCTTCATCACGGCGTTCACCGCCCCCTGAATATGGTCATTTTCCAAGGCGACAAGAATCATTCCCGCTACATCCTCGACATGAATACAGGACATCCACTGGCGTCCTGACCCTAATTTTCCGCCCAGACAAAATCGAAATACCGGCAAAAGAATCTGCATCGCCCTCTCATCTTTACCGATGACAAGCCCCAGCCGTGGAGTCACTACGCGCACACCAATTTCGGTGGCTTTTAGCGCCTCCGCTTCCCATGCCTGCGCCAAATCGGCAAGAAACCCTTCTCCCGGTGTGGAATCTTCATGCAGCACTTCCTCTCCTCTGTTTCCGTAAAATCCAATGGCAGAAATATTCACAAGAACACGCACGGCATGCTTGTTCGTTTTTAAGGAATTTACCAGATGCCGGGTGGAATCGACTCGACTGTCGAAAATACGTTTTTGATTTTTTGGAGTCCAAAGTCCAAAAATGGATTCTCCGGCGAGATTTATTATGACGTCGAGATTTTCAAGTGCAAGCGGAGCGGCGGGATCAAAACGGCGCATTTCAAAATCGCCGGGATGTGAAGAAGGTTTTCGCGAAAACCCGACCACTGTATGACCACACTTGACAGCTACCTGCGCCAATACCCGGCCAATAAATCCGCTAACTCCTATGATTCCAAGGCGCATAGGCTCGGACATTAAGGTTATTGTGCGGGAGGAGGCGTCGGTACGCCTGGTGGCATAGGAGTCCCCGCTGTCTCCAAAAGTTTAGCAGCAGCAGGGGAAATTCCATGCGTGAGTCGAAACCCGAGTTGATCGTGCAAAAATTCATCAATGGGCACCCATTGGTCAGGCCCGACTTTTACCTGCTTGGTCCATGCGCAAATGGTCAACAGCATGCTTTCCAGTTTTACGATATGTTCCATGTGCGACACGAGACGTTCAGCGACATGCAGGCGGATCATCAGTTGTGTCGAGTCAAGTGGCTTGGAAAGAAAGTCATCCACTCCTGCCTTCATCGCATCGAGATAGCTTTCACGATCACATTTGGCGGTCAGCAGAATAAAATAGGTATAGACGGACTTGGGGTCGGCGCGGACAACTTTGCAAAATTCCAGGCCATCCATTACTGGCATCATCCAGTCGCTGATAATAATGCTAATATCATTATTGGCATAAAACTCGGCAGCTTGCTTGCCATCGGCGAAACTGACGATTTCATGTCCGAGATTCTTGAGAATAGTCTCAAGCAGACGCCGGGATGGCACATCATCTTCTGCAATGAGGATTTTCATAGATAGTTAGGGAAATTCTACCGCGAAACTCCTATTTACTGCGAAAAAACCATAGCGGCAAGGAGATAACGGGACAGTGCCGGGCACCTTCTCATTATTTCTTTTTCCCAGCAATGCTATTGTTTGAATGCCAGATGGCCAATAATGCAAACTCCTTGCAAAGTGAGATCTGGATCCACTGCTGCAAACTCCGGCATGGCAGAAGCAATCAATGCCGCATCGCCCCCCGTGGCAACCAAGACGGGAGATTGTTTGGAAAATTGCTCTTCAACCAGTGCGGTCAAAAGCCCGCGAATTAATCCACGGTAGCCGATCACGGCGCCGATGCGTATGGCTTCCACGGTGGACTTCCCGAGTGCGGAACGCGGCTCCTTGAGCTTCACGCGCGGAAGCAAAGCGGTACGTTCATGCAAGTAATCCGTCATCGCATTCAAGCCCGGCGCAATAATACCTCCGATATAATCACCACGCGATGAAATCACATCAAAAGTCACCGCTGTTCCAAAATCGACCACGATGGCGGGTTTCCCGAAAAGCTTGCTGCACGCCACCGCATTGCAAAGACGGTCAGCGCCAATGGAGGACGGTTTTGGGTAATCAATGCCAATGCCAAGCGGCGAACGATTGGTGACCCAATGGATCGCGGAACCCTTGAATGTTTTTTCCAGTGCTGATCGCACCCCCGGAACTACAGAGGAAATGACAACCGCGTCATATTTCCATTTTAGAAGTTTTTGGCGAAAGATGCCTTTCTTCAATTGAGGCGTGGGGACCGTCAATTTTTTTTCGATATCCAGGCCGTCGAAAAGTGCAATCTTCGTAAAGGAATTACTGACGTCAATCGCCAGCAATGAGAGCGATTTTTCAGACGTACAAATGCACCGGTCTTTCATTCCGCCTCTTCCGATTCGTCTGTGCCATTTCGAATAAGAGTCTTGCAGACGCCGCGTTTTGAAGAGGCGATGAAATCAAGGAAGTGCGTGGCTTCAGCTCCCCACGTGTTCTCACTGGCCTCTGCCTGAGCCTGTGCCATGTTCAATCCGCTCCGAAAAAACAGACGGAATAATTGCCGAACTTCACTCCTCGACGCCTGGCTGAAACCATTTCTACGCATACCGACGGCATTAATTCCGGAAAGAAGATTTTCGCCGTCCGCCGCGACATACGGGGGGATATCTTTGCCAAACCGTGTCCCGCCACGAATCATGGTATAGCCACCGACCCGGAGAAATTGATGAAATACCGTACCGCCGCCCAGCACCGCGCCATCGCCGATTTCGACATATCCTGCGAGTAGACAATTATTGGCGATGATCGTTTTATTCCCGATTTGCACATTATGGCCGGCATGACAGCCCGTCATAAGAAAATTATCATTCCCGATCACCGTGGCGCTTCCATCCTTCGTCCCGCGATGAATGGTCACGTATTCGCGAAATGTATTACCTGATCCGATGCGCACTTCGCTGATCACTGATTCATTAAAAGCAAAATCCTGCGGCGGTGCGCCAATGACACATCCGTACCCAATTTTATTTTTCTCTCCAAAGATCACGCGCCCCGTAAGCACCGCGTGCGCCTGAACAACGCAACCCGCGCCAAGCTGGACTTCCCTGCCTATGACGGCATAAGGCCCGACCTCGACGTCTTCCGCAATCAGGGCTTCATTTTCAACAATCGCTGTGGGATGAATTTTCATAACAGACCGCCCTCCTTAAAACTAAAATAGGGCAGTCTTCCCGTCTCCGGCGAGCCAATGATGAGGTGATCCAGAAAACGAATTTGAAGCAGCTCCGCAGCTTCGCGCAACCGCACCGTCAGCCGCCGATCCGCTTCGCTCGGCGCCGGATCGCCCGAGGGATGATTGTGCACCAGCACAATTCCATAGGCGCTGTAGATCAATGCGGGACGAAGTATTTCGCGGGGATGCGCAATGCTTTCGTTCAGGCTGCCGCGCGATATTTCTTCAAACCGGATCAGGTTCAGTCGCGTATCCAGAAGAAGAATTCGAAGGCTTTCATGATGAAGCGCCTGTAACTCGGGAGCGACAAGGTCGTAAATGGCCTCCGGGGTATCCATGCTCTCACGGCGGGGACGTTCTCTCGCGAGTCTTTTCCCAAGTTCAAAAGCCGCGCACAACTCCGCCGCCTTCGCGAGACCGATCCCTTTGATATCCGTCATCAATTCCCGCGCGGTGCAGCGTGAAAGCCCGGCAAGCGATTCGTGTTTGCGAAGGAGATCCGAGCCGACTTCGATCGCATTACGACCATTGACGCCAGTGCGGATAAAAATGGCGAGCAATTCGGAATCACTCAGTGACGCAGCGCCGGAGTCCAGCAGGCGTTCCCGTGGACGGTCATGGTGCGGAATTTCTCTTATTCGGAGAGCGGACACAAAATTTTATGATCGAAATAAAGATGCTGAAAAATCCTAAGCTGACGATGAATTGATCTGATCAAGCAAGGCATCCACGTACTGGCAAATATTTCCAAGGCCACTCTGGAATTCCGTTTCAGGAAGACCGCTGATCTCGTTCACGGCATCCGCGAGATAACCGCGCGCGGCTGTTATCGCAATATTTACGCCGCCTTCGCGAAGGATAAACTCCCGCAGAGAGGAGAAATCCTCAACCTGATGATTTAAAACCCACTCGCTGATTTTTGTACGGTCTTTATCCGTTGCCCGATCCAGCATGGCGATAATAGGAAGTGTGAATTTCCCTTTCAGAAAATCGGTGCCTAACGTTTTGCCCACGCGATTTTCATCACCGATAAGATCCAGACAGTCATCGTAAATTTGATAAGCGATTCCGAAGCGCGAACCGAAACGTCGCAAGCGTTGTGTGGTTTCCGGCGAGTTGCCTCCAAGCGTCGAACCCAGTTCACATGCCACGGAAAACAGCGCCGCAGTTTTCATTTCAATAATGCGCAGATATTCCTGCACATTAAGCTTCAGGTCGAAGCGACGCTGGGTCTGAATGATTTCACCGGAGCAGACATCCGCTGCGGCGTCCGCAATTCGGCGGCAAATGGTGGAGTCATCAAATCCCGCCGCGAGACGCAGGGCATGGGCAAAAAGGCAGTCCCCTAAAAGCACACTCATCGTGCTTCCCCATTTCGCATTTGCGGTGGGTTGATCTCGGCGAAGGTCAGCGCCGTCTATGATGTCGTCATGCACCAACGTGGCGATGTGGATCAGTTCGATAATAACGGCAAGGTCCTCATGCGCGGAGGTGATGCCTCCCGTTGCGCCTCCAGCCAGCAGGGCTAATGCAGGGCGCAGCCGTTTTCCGGCACTTCCACAGGCATAGGCAATATATCCCTCTACTGCCGGATCAAAACTATTGGCCTGGGCGGCAATACGCGCCTCCACCCGTTTCAATGCGGGTTCTATGAGATCAAATGCCTGCCGAAAGCCTTCGGAAGCGATCTCATACTGACTGCGTTCGGTTGATTTTGTTAAGCTCTCCACGGGAAAGGGAACGAATATTTGCTAGTTATTGATCAAAGGAAAGTTCATTCCATCCGGTTCATCCGATATTCGAGGATTTTTCTCAGAATAAACATGGGCACAAGGACGGTTGCGGCCATCGAAAGGCAGACCACCAGACCCGGGATTTTCCGAGCTTTGTCCATGGCGACGGCTTGAAGTCCATCCCGGACCACCTGCGCAGGGGAGACCAAAAACAGGTCTCCTGCTTCATTTACAGCCGAATAATCGGGATCAACTTCGCGGGCGGCCACTTCAAAAAACTCGGTTTCCACAGGTCCTGGGCAAAGGGCGGTAACACTGATCCCCTTTCCTCTCAATTCAATGCGCAATGCCTCACTGAAACTCGTCACATAGGCCTTTGTCGCCGCATAAACTGCCGATCCCGGAATCGGGAGAAACCCGGCTATCGAGCTGATATTCAAAATCGCCCCCCTGCCTGACGTGCGCATCATGGGAAGTAAAAGATGGGTAAGGCGCGTCAATGCCGTGATATTGACATCCAGCATCGCTTGCACACGGCTCCAGTCGCAGTTCTCAAATCTGCCGCGATCCCCAAGGCCCGCATTATTAATAAGAAAATCCACGGCGATTCCCTGATCATTAAGCCATCGGGTAAGCCCGTGCAATTGCTCCTCTTTGGCGATATCTGCCACATAAATATAAACCGAAAGACCCCGGTGAATCGCGGTCAATTCCTCACGAAGGTTTTCCAGGCGGTCTTCCCGTCGCGCTACCAGCACCAGTGCTTGCGCATAGGGGGCAAGCTGCCTCGCAAATTCTGCACCCAATCCTGCGGATGCTCCGGTAATGAGTGCTGTGCAGCCTTCGAAAAATTTCATATCAGGCAGGCATGATGATTCAAAATTTGTCGCAGCAAAAGAAATTTACCACGAAAGATGGGTCGGAAATTCGTAGTATCCTGGATCGGACAAATGCGCCCGTTCAAAATCAGAGCCTCGCCGAGGCCAGGGTTCCCGCAAATGCGACCACGGAACGGCATTATCATAAGCTTTCGGAGGAATTTTATTTTATCCTGGAAGGAACGGGTGAAATGGAGATCGACGGCGAAAAACAAACCATCGAACCCGGTGATGGCATTCTAATTCCCGCAGGAACGTGGCATCAAATTGCGAGTCGGAATGCGCTACGATTTCTTTGCTGCTGTGCGCCACCGTATTCTCACGATGACACCTATTTTCAATAAGCTGATTTAGTCAGACTGGTCATCGGAAGGAGCAGAGGAATCTTTGTCTTTATCCTCGTCTTTACCTTGATTTTCGTCCGGTTTTTTATTGTCGTCTGCTTTTTTGTCGGGATTAAAGACTTCCTTCAAAACTTTGCCGATAAGCGGGGCTGCCTGCGATCCGCCATGGACAGAATTATCATTTGGCTCACCTTCGTAAAGAGCAGCAAAGGCATATTGTGGCTTATCCGCAGGCGCAAAACCGACAAACCATGCCGCCGTGCGTTGTTTGGTTTTGGGTCCCCATTGCGCAGTGCCCGTTTTCCCGGCAACGGAGATGCCTTTTACCTGCGCCCTATGGGCGGTCCCATTGCTATTTTCCGTCACGCTGACCATTGCTTTATGAAGTTCGGATATGACTCCCGGATTCAGGTTCAGGGTATCCCGGATGCGATCCGGATAGGCCAGCACCACTTTATTATCGAGGGACTGGATCTGCTTCACCAGCCTGGTCTGATGAAAAACCCCGCCATTTGCGATAATCCCCATGGCTTGCGCCATTTGGAGCGGGGTGATGAGAATATCCCCCTGCCCGATACTCATATTGGCGACGTCGCCGGACAGAATTTTTCGCTTCTGCACACGTAGCATGTATTCATCATTGGGAATATTTCCCTTGTTTTCCGCATTGAGAGGAATACCTGTCTTGCGTCCCAAACCGACGCGGTTTGCCCATTCAATAATTGGCTTTGCCCCCATTTTCAGACCCACCTGATAAAACCACGTATTACAGGACTGCGTGAGCGCCTCGACAAACGTCAGCCTCCCAGCGCCCTCCTTCTTCCAATTATGGAAAACGACATTTCCGACGTCAAAGGTCGCGGGGCAGTTATAGGTATCTTTCGGTTTGACAGTCCCCGTTTGCAACGCGGCAAGACCGACCACCGTTTTAAAAATCGATCCCGGCGGATATGCTGAGCGAAAAGCGCGAGGATAAAGAGGATCGAAAGGGTCGTTTTGAAGCCGCTCAAAATCATCCGGTTTTACAATGGGAATAAAAAGATTCGGATCGAACGTCGGCCATGACGCCATGGCGAGAATTTCGCCGGTATTGGGGTCGATGATTACTATGGCACCACGCTTCGTGTTTTGTTCCAGTACTTTTTCGCAAATCCGCTGCAGATTTTCGTCAATCGTCGTGATCACGCTGTATCCCGGCACTGGCTGCACGGCGATGCGCTCTGAAGTCTTGTTTCCCTCGGCATCAAAGGTGAGATTCAACTGCCCTTTTTGGCCGACAAGCTGCTCGTTGAAAATTTGCTCCACGCCTTCACGGCCTTCGCTTTCAGGAAAAATGAGATCGCCATTTTCCACGGGACGCACGGAAAGAGGCGCCTCCCGACCAGTATAACCAATAATATGCGCGGCAAGTTCCTTCTCGGGATAACTGCGAACGTAAGTCTGTCGAAGAGCGAGTGAGGGCGTGAGACCTTCCTGAACGATTCGCATCTCACTGGGCGTAAGATCCTCAACAATATCCAGGGGAAGAATGCCGCGATTTTTATAATGGTTCAGTATCGCCGCGTCGCTGATGTTAATGTCTCTTTTGAGCAACGCCTTCGCGAGCGTGATCTGTTGTTTTGTAAAACTGAGCACCTTCCGATCGGGAAAATTCAGGGGCAAGGGGAAATTAATCGCCAGATTGTAACTGAATCGCGTTTGTGCAAAGGGGCGACCATGACGATCTGTGATTTGCCCGCGCGGCGCGGGAATGGCAAGTTGGTAGGTCTGGGCTTGCTTCTGAGTCTCCCATGTTGGCTTGGGATTTTGATTAACCTCCCCGGGAATGTCAGATCGGGATACGGTGGGAGCAGGAGCAGGCACTGCGGGAGCCGTCACCTGAGCCTCTCCATGCACGCAACTCAAGATCGTCGCCAGGCTAAGGGTGCAAATCCACTTTCTAAAATTCATCGGTGGAAACACTACTCAGAACTGGGCTGAATGCAATGTTGGGAAGAGCGTGGAACGGTAATATGCGGCGGCTTCAGGTAAAGCGGTTCCGGCATTCCATTTTCGGGCGAGGCCAGCACGGCGAGTTCCGCAAGTATCCGGGCGCTGGGATTCACCACAGGACCTCGATAAATTTTCTCATGCACGGTATCGGAAAATACCGATACTCCGCAGGCAGCTAGTGCCCGCTCCAACTCGTCAGGAGCAAGCAACCTCGGCTCCTCTCGAAAGGTACGGTTTGAAATCACCGAAAGATGAAATTGGCCGCCTCGCGCATCGCCAAAATAGACGTAATCGCTGGCCTCCACTGGCAGACAAAGCGCGGAAGAGAAGGCTACGAAGTCCGCCTTACCTCCCAGTTCCAGTCCCTTTCCCGCCGCCAGTGCGATGCGGATGCCGTTATAAGAGCCAGGGCCGGTGCCGATGGCGATCCGGTCGGGCTTCGAACAGGTCTCAAAACAACGCTGAAGAACCTCGAAAAGAAGAGACCCGCGTCCACGCGGCGCGCTGAAGCTTTCCTCAAACTCCAATTCCCCATTACACAGCACCGCAATGCTGCCGTTTGACGTAGAGTTTTCAATTGCCAGAATACGCATGGTCTTACTTTCCTGAAAATTTCAACCGACGCTCTCCCGAGGGCAAAATCTCGAACTTGATGCGTTGTGTATGTGAAGGCAAAAGCCCTGGGAATCTATTTCCCCATTCGATCACGGTCACCCAACCGTCGAAATACTCTTCCAGCCCGATCCCGAGTGCCTCTTCCGGCGATTCCATTCGGTAAAAATCCACGTGGCACAGAGGCGGCGTCCCGCTCGAGTATTCATGTACAATCGTGAAGGTGGGGCTGGAAATCACATCATTTACGCCAAGTCCTGCTGCAAGACCTTTGACAAAATGGGTCTTTCCAGCGCCGAGTTCTCCTTCAAGGCTAAGAACGCTTCCCGCAGAAAGAGAGGCCGCCATCGTCTGGCCGGCCGCCATTGTTTCTTCTACCGTTTTGCAGATTTTTTCCATTTTTACCTCTTCCCGGCCTCGATTCATCCCAAAGAGGCGGGAAAACAATCTGTCACAATCTCCTTTTCCATTTGATTTGAAAACAGGAATCTTGTTTCGTACTAACCTATGAGCGAATCCCTCTGGCCTAAATTTCAGCAATACTTCCTCCGTTACAACGATCTCGGAGTTTCCATCGACATAAGCCGCATGGATTTCAGCGATGATTTTTTCACCCACATGGCGGCAAAAGCCGAGCGTGCGGTGCGAAAAATGAAAGAACTCGAACATGGTGCCATCGCCAATCCCGATGAGAAGCGCCTGGTCGGTCATTACTGGCTGCGCGACTCCTCGCTGGCTCCCACACCCCAACTTAAAGAGGAGATCGAAGGGCCGAAGAAAGCCATTCTCGACTTCGCCAAGGAAGTGCATGCGGGAAAAATCACCGGCGCATCCGGGAAAAAAATCACGGATGTTCTTTCCATTGGCATCGGCGGTTCCGCTCTCGGCCCTCAACTTGTTGCCGACGCTCTTTGGGAAAGCTCAAATCCGATCCAACTGCACTTCTTTGATAATACGGACCCCGACGGTTACGACAAAGTGCTTCAAACCCTGAAGGGCAAACTTGATTCCACGATTGTCGTCGTCATTTCGAAGTCGGGTGGCACCAAGGAGCCTCGCAATGGCATGCTCGCCGCTCAGGCTGCTTTCAAGAAAGAAAATATTCCTTTCGCCCAACAATTCGTCGCCGTCACAGGAGTCGACAGCGATCTCGATAAGGTAGCGCAAAAAGAAGGCTGGGTACGTCGCTTTCCGATGTTTGACTGGACCGGTGGACGCACCTCAATCATGAGCGCCGTGGGTCTTGTGCCGATGGCATTGCAGGGATTGGATGTCGAAGCTTTCCTCGAAGGCGCAAAGGCGATGGATGCGAAAACGCGATCTGATGATATTCGTAAAAATGCCTCCATGCTTCTCGCTTTGATGTGGTGGTCCGCAGGCGAAGGCAAAGGCAAGAAAGACATGGTCGTCCTTCCCTACAAGGATCGTCTCCTTCTTTTCAGCCGCTACCTTCAGCAGCTCGTCATGGAATCCCTCGGTAAGGAACTCGACCTTGATGGCAAGACGGTTAACCAGGGAATTGCGGTTTACGGCAACAAGGGATCAACCGATCAACATGCCTACGTCCAGCAATTGCGCGACGGCGTGAACAACTTCTTTGTAACCTTCATCGAAGCTCGCAAGGACACCACAGCACCTCAGGTCGATGTGGAGCCTGGTGTTACCAGTGGTGATTTCCTACAGGGATTCCTGCGCGGCACACGTTCGGCGCTCCATGAAAAAGGCCGTCAGTCGATCACCGTCAGCGTGCCGGAGTTTAATGCCTACTACCTTGGCGCACTCATTGCCCTCTATGAACGCGCGGTGGGCTTCTATGGCACTCTGGTAAACATCAATGCGTATCATCAGCCCGGTGTCGAAGCCGGAAAGAAAGCGGCTGCGGCAATTCTGGAAGTGCAGAAAAAAGTCGTCGCCGCCCTGCAATCAAAAAAAGGCGAGGCCCAGACCGCAGAGCAGTTGGCTGTTGCGACGGAGACCGAACCCGAGGAAGTGTTTCACATCTGTCAGCACCTTGCTGCCAATGGAAGACTGAAACAAACCACCGGAAAATCTCCCGCGACGGATACCTTTTCGGTCGCTTGAAAATGAAGCGTTTCCCGCTGTTACTGGCAGGAATTGCGATACTGATCGGCCTTGTGTCGTGTGATAATCCACAACGCACGGTCGATCAAACCCGCAACGACATTCAGGCTTTCCGCGCCAGACCTGGCGCGGAGACACAGGAAAAAGTGGACAAAAGTTTTGTTCGTTTGAATGAGGAAATCGCGAAGCTGGAGCATAAGGAATCTGCTGCCAGTGGAAAAACCCGGGACGACCTGGATACCCAACTGGCGAAGCTGCATTCTCAACATTCCGATCTCCTGATTGACTATCAGGCCGCAAAAGTTGGCAAGGTGGTTGAGGACTTCAAGAACACCATGAAGGACATCGGCACCGCTGCCGAAAGTCTTCAGAAGACCTTCCAAAAAAATTTCCAGCCTTCCGCCAGTACCAATTCGGGAAATTGATCGTCAAGACACCGCCAGTTCGAAAATTTCCACGGGCGTAGCGATGCCATCCATCAACTGAGGCCCGAGTGGCACGACGCGAAACTCAGACGTAAGCTCCTTTTGTATCTTCTCCGAAATCAGAATACTGCGATCCAGCCTGCGGGTTAGATGTTCGATCCGTGAGGCAAGATTTACCGCCTCACCCAGCACGGTATATTCACAGCGCGAGCCCGGTCCGATCTCTCCGGCGATGACCTCTCCCTCATGGATGCCGACATGGATATCCAAACCATAAGGCTTCAAAATCACATTCACATCCCGGCACAACTTCAATCCGGTTCGCGCTGCACGGATAATATAATCCGGTTGTGCCACTGGCACTCCAAACAACACCATCATGCCATCGCCGAGAAATTTATTAACAATACCGTTCTCCTCCTCCACGATTTCACAGGCCTGTATCCAGCACTTTTCAATGAGTGCCACCACTTCCCCGGGCGGTTTATTAAGCGAAAAAGTGGTAAATCCTCGAATGTCGCAAAAGAGAATCGCTGCACGCGAGAGCTTGGGCGCGATTCTTCCGTCTTTATCCTGTAATGCCTCTGTCGCCACCTGGTGGGAAACATAACGCCCAAAAACAAGCTCGGTCCGCTGCCGCCTCAGTTCCTCCTGCAGGCGTTGACTTAGGGCTTTAAGCATGTTTTTCGCAGCCAGTGCCGAAGCGGCAGCCATAAGCAGCAGAATGACTATCGCAATGAATAAAAATCCCGGATTGTATTCCGCTTGAAGGTCAAACCGTGGACTCCCCTTCTCCGCTGGAAGAATCAGAAAAAAATCAATCGCAAGAACCTGGACCGTGGCCAGCACCCCGGCAAAGATCGCCAGTGCCGGACTCAGGCGAAACGCCGAAAGCCCGATCACCATGCAGTAACCCATCATGAAAAGAGGACCGAACGCGATATCCTGCTGTACGTCCAACATGATGCCACCTGCTATGGCGCTGAGTTGGACAAAGAGCGCGAGAAACTTGATCCATGGCCTGTGGTATCCTCTGGCAAGCAGGATTAAGACGATTCCCAGAAAGACTGCGGTTGCAAAGTAGATGGCAATAAACGTCGGGTAAACCAGTCGAAAGTCTTTTCGATGCGTAAATGCCTCCAGCATCACAAGAATGGCCAGTACAAACATGATGCCATCCGCCACCATTTCCCCACGGATTTCATAACTCTGAAAGACGCGCCGAATGGTGGCACCCTCTGATTCCGTCACACTAGTGGATATATGGTCGCCTTTGGACATTGACGGATAGGATTACGTAAAGTTATTTTAACCGTTCTTTAACAGTCAGCGGCCACCCGACCGCCAGACTTTATATAATACGGGTCACAGTTATACAATCCATACAACACTATTCATGGCAAAAGTTATCTTAAAAAACGTCTTTAAAATTTATAAAGGCGACAAAGGCAAAGACGTCACCGCAGTCAGCGATTTTAACCTCGAGATAAATGACCGTGAGTTTGTCGTATTCGTAGGCCCATCGGGCTGCGGAAAATCCACCACACTGCGAATGGTCGCCGGTCTGGAAGAAATTTCCAAAGGCGATATCTCCATTAACGATAAGCGCGTTAATGATATCCCTCCCAAAGATCGCGACATCGCGATGGTTTTCCAAAACTACGCTCTCTATCCGCACATGAACGTCTATGACAACATGGCGTTCGGATTGAAATTGCGCAAATACCCCAAGGCGGAAATTCACAAGCGCGTCATCGAGGCGGCTTCGATCCTCGGCATTGAACAATATCTTGAGCGCAAGCCAAAGGCACTCTCCGGCGGTCAGCGTCAACGTGTCGCCGTAGGCCGTGCCATCGTCCGTCAGCCAAAAGTATTTTTATTCGACGAACCGCTCTCAAACCTCGACGCCAAGATGCGTGTGCAGATGCGCACCGAGATCACCAAGCTTCACCAGCGCCTTCAGGCCACGATGATTTACGTGACGCATGATCAGGTCGAAGCCATGACCATGGGCGAACGCATCGTCGTGATGAAAGACGGTCTCATCCAGCAGGCCGACGAACCTCTTAAACTTTATAACGAGCCTGTGAACCTCTTTGTCGCCGGATTTCTTGGCAGCCCTCCGATGAATTTCATCACCGGAAAATTGAGCGGCGAAAAAGGAAACGTCCTCTTCACCGAAAGTGGTGGCGGTGCCATCAAGCTCAAGCTCGGCGACCGCACGGCAGCCACCCCTTATATCGGCAAGGACATCATCATCGGTGTCCGTCCCGAGTCCTGCGATCTTTCGCCTCCGGGGAAACCCCTTTCGGAAAATTCGTTCCAGGCCGTGGTCGATATCGTCGAGCCTATGGGTGCGGAAACGTATTTCTATCTGCAAACCGGAACACATACCGTGATCAGTCGTAGTAATACGGTGCTCGATCAGCGTGAAGCCGGACATCGCTTGCAGTTTGAAATCGACGTCACCAAGACGCACCTTTTCGATCCTGAGACCACACTTCGACTTTTTTAAGAGCCGTCGTCGGCACATTTTAAAAACGTGCTGACGGAATACCACTCCGATTGAGCATGTTTAAAACCCGTGAAAGCATAGAAGCACACGAGGAGTCCTTTCTTGCACCCTATGCACAGAAGGCCTCCCTGTCTGCGGGCAGGCACTATCCCGAGCAGGAGCACCTCTACCGCACCTGTTACCAACGGGATCGCGCACGCATCATTCACTCGGGCGCTTTCCGGAGACTGGATGGAAAGACGCAGGTTTTTCTCAATGGCAGCGGAGATTACTATCGCACCCGCTTGACGCATACCATGGAAGTGGCGTCGATCAGCAGGACGATC
This sequence comes from Chthoniobacterales bacterium, assembly GCA_039935735.1. Lineage (GTDB taxonomy): Bacteria > Verrucomicrobiota > Verrucomicrobiia > Chthoniobacterales > JBDTJR01 > JBDTJR01. Next base: position 19,604 of record JBDTJR010000206.1, read on the forward strand.
GCACAGGCGCTTTCGCTGAATACGGATCTCGCAGAGTGCATCGCGCTTGCGCATGACCTTGGGCATTCTCCCTTCGGTCATGCGGGTGAGGAAGAGCTTAATCTTCTGATGAAAAAGCACGGCGGCTTTGAGCATAATATGCAGAGCCTCCGCGTGGTGGGCCTCATCGAGTCGAAATATCCGGATTTTCCGGGACTGAATCTCAGTCAGGAAGTGCTGGAGGGACTTCAAAAACATAAACGTCCCTCCGCTTCGGAATCTTCAGGAGGGCCGCGTTACTATTGCCCTACATTGGAGGCACAAACGGCGAATCTCGCCGATGAAATCACCTACTACAGCCATGATCTCGACGATGGGTTGGAGTCCGGCTTGTTAACGGCGGATCAACTCATGGAGGTGGACGTGTGGCGCGATGCGATGCATACGATTTCCAGCGGAAAGCGGCGATTAACCAAGGGCGAGCGCAATCGCTATATCATCCGCTGCATCGTGAACCGTGAGGTCGAGGACCTAATTTACTCCAGTTCCGAGGCGATTCAGAAATCCGGCGTGGCGAGCGTCGAGGATGTTAAAAAACAAAAACACCCCCTCATTCGCTATAGCGATGCACTGAAGAAATCGAATGCCCAGCTTCGCAAATTTCTTTATAAAAAATTTTATCACCATCCCGTCGTGGCCGATATCAACCGTGAGGCCTGCCGCCGGTTGGAGGAGATTTTCCACTTCCTGCTCGAAAACCCCGGGAAAATGGGGCCGAAAAATGTAAATCGCACGAAGGAATACGGATTAGAACGAACCGCGACCGATTATCTTTCCGGCATGACAGACCGTTATCTGGTGCAGAAATACGGCGAATGGATCGGGAAAGAAAAATTAAAGACCCCTTACCACATCTAAAAACTTTGCACTTTCATCTTCACACGGTAGAGGTATCCAAAAATGAGCGATAAACCCATTGATGTTCGCTATGTAGCGGAACTGGCACGGCTGGCACTTACGGACGACGAAGTGCAGCAATTTCAGCCCCAGCTCGAAAGCATTCTCACCTACGTCGAGCAGCTTGAAAAAGTAAATATCGAAGGCGTCGAACCCACTGCCCATACCACTCCTGTCTATAATGTCTTTCGTGAAGATGTTTCCCGCCCCGGTCTTCCACGCGAAGCCGCTCTCTCAAATGCGCCGCATGAAGCGAACGGGCTGATTGTCGTCACCAAGGTTATCGAATAAAATGGATATCACACAGCTCTCGATCGCCAGTCTCGGCGAGCAATTCCGATCAAAAAGCCTTCACCCCGTCGATGCGCTTGATGCTCTTGAGAAACGTATCGCCGAAGTTGATCCCGGCATCAAAGCCTATCTCTCCCGCGATTATCAGACGGCGAAAAAACTCGCAGAGACTGCGGACGTTTCACTTCCTCTCGGTGGTATTCCCATCGCCATCAAGGACGTCATTAATGTCGAAGGCGAATCCTGCTCCTGTGGATCGAAAATTTTGGAAAATTACCGCGCGCCTTATGATGCGACGGTCATTCGCAAGCTCCGCGCTGCCGGTGCGATTCCGTTCGGCAGATTAAACATGGATGAATTCGCCATGGGCTCCTCCACCGAAAACTCCGCTTATCAGATTACGGCGAATCCGTGGGATCACGGACGCATCCCCGGGGGCTCCAGTGGTGGCTCGGCAGCGTGCGTCGCAGCAGGCACGGCCTTTGTTTCTCTCGGTTCTGATACTGGAGGCTCGATTCGTCAACCGGCAGCGCTGTGCGGCTGTGTGGGCTTAAAACCAAGCTATGGCCGTGTGTCACGCTATGGCCTGGTGGCTTTCGCCTCCTCACTCGACCAGATCGGCCCTTTTTCTCGGACCGTAAAGGATTCCGCACTAATCCTGAATGCGATCACGGGTAGAGATCCACAAGACTCCACGTCTCTCAATCTCCCGCAGGAAGATTTTACCGCGCACATCGGCAAGGACATCAAAGGACTGCGCATTGGCATTCCGAAGGAATATTTCATCAAAGGCATCGATCCTCAGGTGGACAAAGCCGTGCGCGATGCCATCAAGCAGCTTGAATCTCTCGGCGCTGAAATGGTGGAGATTTCCCTCCCGCATACCGAATACGCCATCGCGGTTTATTATATCATCGCAACCGCCGAGGCTTCCTCGAATCTCGCTCGCTTTGACGGTGTCCGCTACGGACATCGTGCGGAAAAGCCGGTAAATCTTAAGGATCACTACTTCCGCACGCGTGAAGAAGGTTTCGGCAACGAAGTCAAACGTCGCATCCTGCTCGGCACCTACGTTCTCAGTAGTGGCTATTACGACGCCTACTATCTTCGCGCCCAGAAAGTACGCACGCTGATCCGCCAGGACTTCACAAATGCCTTCGAAAAAGTAGACGCCATTCTCAGCCCCACTTCACCGGTTTCCGCATTTAAAATCGGCGAGCGCACGCAAGATCCACTCCAGATGTATCTGTGCGATATTTTCACCATCGCTGCGAATCTCGCAGGCATCTGCGGCATCAGCATTCCCTGCGGTTTTGTCACTGAGGAAGGTAAAAAACTTCCCGTCGGTCTCCAATTGCTCGGCAAGGCCTTTGATGAAGCAAGACTTCTTCAGGTGGCGCATGCCTACGAGCAATCGACCGAATGGCACAAGGCCCGGCCGGAGGCTTAGAAGATTAATTTTGGAAACGAATTTAATTAAATTCGTTATTATTTTCCTGCATCAGTTTGGCAACATCGTGACTTGCAGATGATTTACTGGCTAGCAAATGGGAAATTACAGACTCCTGATCTTCTTTTTTCTTATTTTGATTTAATTTAAATTTTGCCTCTATGTTCGTAATCGAAACATTGAAACAAACAACCGCCTCCAGCAGTTTCATGTAACGTGTGTCTTCGGTATCGAGCTTCCATCCGTCTTTACCCTCGTGTCGCTCAACAAGGGTTTGGATGACAGCTTTAGAAACTTCCGGCTCCTCAATAACCTGAACTACGCCGGAAATAGAAATCGCTGTGTAGTTCCAAGTAGGCACATTAAACTCAGAAACATAAAACCGGGGCGAGATGTAGGCATGTGGGCCATGGAAAACGATTTTTACTTCGGGATTTGTTCTCCACGACTGCCATTGAGGATTAGCTCTGGCAATATGCCCACTAACGGTTTTCAGATCGTCCGATAGAAAGAAAGGGGTATGCGTATCATGAAGCACTCCGCCATTCTGGGAAAAAATAATCCCGAAACTGTTTTCTCCGATAAACGCCTTAATGCGTTTTGCATCTGATACGGAAAAAACAGCGGGATTATACATTTTTCATAATCCTCTCAAAAAACCGCTACGGCTTATGAAGGAATCAAATCTTTGACCAATACGGACTCTTCCTTGAGTTCGTTTACGGTCGCGTCGATTTTCTGCTGGCTGAATTCACTAATCGGAAGGTCCTGAACGATTTCGATTTTCTTGCCGTCGCTACGTACGGGGAATGACGAAATGAGACCTTTCTCCACGCCATAACTGCCGTCGGAGCAAAGCGCAACGCTGTGCCAGTCACCCGCTGGAGTTGGATGCACGATCGAGTAAACCGTATTGACAATGGCATGCGCCGCAGACTTCGCAGACGAAAGTCCACGTGCCTGGATAACCGCAGCACCGCGCTGTTGTACCGTCTTAATAAAGTCTCCCTGCAACCATGCTTCATCCGTGATGACTTCCGTGGCTGGCTTACCATCGATTTTCGCATTGTAGAAATCAGGATATAACGTGCTTGAATGATTTCCCCAGATGGTGACATTGGAAACATCTCGCCAATGTTTGCCAGCCTTGAGCGCCAATTGCGTCTTTGCACGATTTTCATCCAAACGCGTCATTGCAAACCAGCGGTCGGAAGGAATTTCCTGCGCATTACTTTTTGCGATGAGGCAATTTGTATTACACGGATTTCCCACGACCAGAACACGCGCGTCGGATGCCGCATTTTTCGCAATAGCCTGGCCTTGAGAAATGAAAATCTTCCCGTTGATCCCGAGGAGTTCCTTGCGTTCCATTCCTGCCTTGCGAGGAATGCTTCCCACGAGGATCGCCCAGTTTACGCCGCGAAAGCCTTCGTTCAAATCCGAAGTCACCACGACATTTTCCAACAATGGAAATGCGCAGTCGTGCAACTCCATAAGAACACCTTCCAGTGGCTTTAGGGCCTGCGCAATTTCAATCAGGTGAAGTTCGACAGGCTGGTCAGGTCCAAACATGGAACCTGATGCGATACGTGGCAAAAGAGAATAACCGATCTGGCCGGCGGCGCCGGTAACTGCAATTTTAATAGGTGCTTTCATGAAAATAAGGTCAAACGGTTACCATAAATTTGCCGACACGTGTTGGCAAGTGTCTCTATAAAAATCCCGCAAATTTTGCAGGAAAGTCATTTTTAGATCAAAAAATCACTTCTGATCTTCTTTCTTAACTCCGGGTAAAATGGAGTTTTATCCCAAAAAGTGAGAAAACCCGTTTAGCCAAACGGCGAAACGGGTTTCCTCGAGCGGGAGGGAATCTAGATAATAGCTTTTAATGCCTTCCCTGCAACAAATTTTACCGTCTTTGATGCCTTAATTTTGATTTTTTCGCCAGTCTTTGGGTTTACCCCGAGGCGGGCCTTGCGTAACGCTATCTTAAAAGTGCCAAATCCGATCAATTGGACGGATTTTGATTTTTTAACTCCTGTCCGAATCCCGTCTAATACGGCATTAACCGCACGCTCCGCTTGAGCTTTACTGACGTCATCACCGAGGGATTTCTGGACTGCTGCAACGAGTTCTAATTTATTCATTAACGATTCTTTTTTAAATGGATTTTACCTGCGGAATGCAAGCTCCCGTTTGGGATAGGGGAAAGTAGGTCGCCGCCCCGCTTTCTGTCAACCCTTCCTGCTTAAATTTTGAAAACGATTTTCACGGACTTTTCGCGAAGACGTGACATCTGCGTAAAAATCCCCAAAGGTTCCGTATGGACTATCTGGAAACCATTCGCAAAAATCTTTCCTCCGCCCCGCAGCTTCACCCCTCCGTCTATGTCGCTCCGATGGCCTATCTCTCGGGAAGTGTCCGTATCGGCGCAAACTCCAGTATCTGGCCGCAGTGCTCTCTACGCGGAGATATTCACCACATCACCATTGGTGAGAATTCAAATATCCAGGACGGCTCCGTCGTTCATGTGGATACGGAATATCCGGCAATCATCGGAAACTATGTCACGGTCGGCCATCGCGCCATTGTTCACGCCTGCGTCATTGAGGATGAAGTGCTGATCGGCATGGGAGCGGTGATTCTCGATGGTGCGCGGATTGGAAGACGCTCGATCATCGGCGCGAACGCGCTTGTTACCAAGGGAACCGTAGTCCCACCCGGATCTCTCTTTCTCGGCTCTCCGGGGAAGGTGGTGAAGACACTCGACGATAAGACCCAGGATACGATTCGAAACTGGGCGGAGCGTTACGTCCTTTTATCGCGCGAATACCTTTCGCGTCAAAATTGAATCCCAATAAATATCCCCCTCACCCGTGTGTCAGAGTTGTTTGCCATGAGTTTCTGTGCTAATGAATCGCTACGATGAATAAACCCGTGGTTGAAATCAAGGTGCGTGAGATCATCCCTACACCGGGTGGGTCCGCTGTCTTTCTTGGCAACGACGATAAAGTATTCGTCATTTACGTGGACCCCGGGGTAGGAAGTGCCATCAGCATGTTTCTGAATGGCGCGGAAAAGGAACGCCCACTCACGCATGATCTCATCGCGCTTCTTCTCACCGCCTTCGGCGCAAAGGTTGAGCGTATCATCATTAACGATCTCAAAAGCGGCACCTATTTTGGACGCCTGATTTTATCGGCTGAAAATGAATTACAGCAGCGCAAAATCATTGAACTCGATGCTCGCCCGAGCGACTGCATTGCGCTCGCATTGCAGCAAAAGTCCCGCATTTATATCAGTCAGGACGTGTGGGACGAAGTGGAAGACATGAGCGAAGTCCTCCAGCAGCTCCACGAAAATAAAGATCCGGAGCAGGAATAGCGGCTATAGCCGCCATCCATAAAAATCTTTCAAGTAACGATCCCGTGATCGTTACTTCACCACGCCAAATTCAACGCGGCGATTCTTGGCCCATGCTGCATCGCCCGAACCGGAATCGGCAGGCATCTCTTTGCCAAAGCTGACCGTTTGAATGCGGCCCGCGCTGACGCCCTTGTCGATCAAAGCCTGGCGTACTGCTTCGGCGCGTTTTTCACCAAGGCCGCGGTTATATTCATCCGTGCCGCGCTCATCGGTAAATCCTGCCACGATGATTGTCTTCTGGCTGTCCTTGATAGCGGCTGCGACATCGTCAATTTTGCCCTTTTCGCTATCTCCCACGGAGTAGCTGTCGAAGCCAAAGTAAACCGGTGGGTACTGGCCTTTCACCACATTATCACTGAAAAACGCGCTACCCTCCTTACGGTCGGCCAGCGGTGTTCCGTTTACATAATCTCCATCGACACCGGCATATTGATTTTTCTTTTTATTCGCACAGGAGCTGAGTGTGAATGCAAGAGCGACGAGGCAGAGAATGCTGAATAATTTCTTCATGATACTTTGATTTAGCGTGACCAATCGGGTTCGGAAACTTTCCCAAATCCCGAGATTACATTTGTTGTATGTCCGGTTGGAACGTCAAGAATAATCAGGGATGAACCCGTGCTGTAGATCAAATGACGGGAATCGGGTCCCCATGCCGGATTCTCACCGGAGCCAACCACGCGCACCGATCCGCTCTGAATATCCAATACTGCCACGGAAAAGGAGCCGCCGCTACGAATATTAAAAGCAATACGCTTTCCATCCGGCGACCAGTTTGGCTCCGTGCAATAGCCAAATCCGGTATGCAACATGCGCTGCGTACCGCCACCTGAGGGGATTATATAAATCTGCGGGCTACCTCCGTCATCCGAGCAATAGACGATCGATTTACCATCGGGTGACCAGCTCGGGGAAGATTCCACGCCCTTGGTATGCGTCAAACGATGCACGCCAATCCCATTGAGCGGGATGACATAGAGCTCGGGATTGCCGTCCTTGCTGACCATTGCCGCGATGTGGCTGCCATCGGGTGAAAAGGCCGCGCCAGAATTGGTTCCCGGAAATTTCACGATGCGGTTGCGCGCACCTGATGAGAGTTCGATCAAATAAATGTCTGCGTAGCCGCTCTGATATCCCGTGTAGGCAACTTTCTTCCCATCAGGGCTGATTGCTGGAGAAACGCTGATCACATTATCATGCGTAAGTTGATTGGCATTCGTACCGTCATAATCCGCTACATAGATTTCTTTTCGACCGGTGCGATTCGAGGCAAATACAATTTTGCTCGTGGCCATGCCCTTGTTTCCCGTCAGCGTTTCGACGATATCATTTGCAAAATGGTGGGCATTTTCACGTGCGCTTCCCTTGTAGGTTTTTGCGAGAACTGTTCCACCGCTACGATCCGTGACCTTGCCTTCAAGCGCTCCACCGGATGCATTGCCGCTCGCGGCGTAAGAGCCTTTCCCGGCATCCACGAAGGTAAACCATCCGGAAATTTCCAGATCGTTCTTCAATGTTTTTGATATGGCTGCACCATCGGAGCCGCCGATCGCTTGCAAAGAAAGATTTACGCCTTCACCTTTGCGCACGGTGATCGTCGGCGTTGGTTCGGCGACAAGGGAAAGAAGAGGCAGGATAAGAAGTCCGAGAATAACGGTTTTTTTCATAATCGATGACGAATGGTAAACGAGACGGATAATACGCATTTCCCTCACAGATACCAGAGGGAAGATGCATTCCCCGCACTTAAGAGGGATATTTTTTTCCTACCGGATAAGATCCGAAAAATTTGAGAACATCGGCAAATTTCATCGCTCCGCGCAACGCCGTACTCACTTTACTTTCACCCTGCGCTCCCTCGATCTCCACAAAAAATACGTAGGTCTCTGGATGGCCCGCCACCGGGCGCGACACGATCCGCTTTAGATTCACGCGATGCCGTGCAAACGGGCCGAGGAACGAATGCAGGCTACCGCATTGGTTTTTAAGCGCGGCCACAAAAGCCGTCTTCGCATTTTTCCCCGGAGCGGATACCGCGCTGCCTCCGAGCACAAAAAAGTGCGTCACATTCACCGCTTTGGGA
>JBDTJR010000207.1:0-7222 GCA_039935735.1 Chthoniobacterales bacterium
TTTTTGACGCTCATCTCGGTATTTTCCAGACGGGTGCCCGTCGGCGCCTTGATATTGATGACAAATTGCCCAGGGTCGGTGCGCGGGAAGTAGGCAGTGCCTACAAACGGAATAAGCACGAGACTAAGAACAAAAGAGCCGAGAATGGCGCAGACGGTGAACTTCGGCCGCGCGAGTGCCTTCGCCTGCCATTGATCGAAGCGGTCGAGAAAGCGGTGGAACTTTGCATTGAACCCATCATTGAATTTTGCAAACCAGCCTTTTTTATCGGTCGCTGCATGGCTCTTGCTTTCGTGGCTGACATCCTGTGCGCGGATAAATTTTGCGCAGAAGAGAGGAACGACGGTCAACGCCACAATGTAGGAAGCGAAGAGCGAAAACACGACGGACATGGCGAGCGCGGTGAAGAGAAACTTGCTGACACCATAGAGAAAAGTCACGGGAAAGAAAACCACGACCGTCGCGAGAGTGGCCGCCAGCACGGGAAGCGAGACTTCCTGCCCGCCTTTCTCGGCGGCGACTTCCGCGCTTTCGCCCAGCTCCATGTGGCGGAAAATATTTTCGAGCACGACGACGGAGTTGTCGATGAGACGGGAGAATGCGAGAGCAAGGCCACCGAGAATCATGGAGTTAATCGAGTTCCCCCCCATGGATAACGCGATGAAAGCCGCAAGCGCGGATAAAGGAATAGAGAGAAATACGGCGACGGTAGCCCGGACATTGCCAAGGAAAACGAGAATCATCATTCCCGTGAGGCAAAGGCCGATGAGCCCTTCGTGGATCAGATTTTCGATGGCGCTTTTAACAAAAATGGATTGATCGAAGACAACATTCGCGACGAGGGACTTCGGCACATCGACGAGATTAGCCACGGCGTTTTTGATACCGTCGACCACGCTGATGGTATTTGCATCACCGCCCTGTTTGAGTACGGGAAGATAAACGGAGGGCTGGCCGTCAATACGGACAATGCTCGTCTGGATCTGGGAGCCGTCCTTTGCCTGACCGACATCGCCCACGAGCACAGGTACCCCATTGATCGTTTTCAGCGGCACCTGATTGATATCCGCGATGCTGTTGAGCTGGCTGTTGGTGTAGAGATTGTAATCAATGGGGCCAATTTTGACATCGCCTGCGGGAAGGATGAGGTTTGAATTGTTCACAGAGCGCACGACATCCATAACGCTCAACTGGTGTGCCTCGAGTTTTGCAGGGTCGACGTAGACCATGATCTGGCGGTATTTTCCGCCGAAGGGCTGCGGCACGGAAGCGCCGGGAACATTCGCGACCTGGTTGCGCACGGCATACTGGCCGAGATCTCGCAGCTTTGTCTCGCTGAGTCCCTCGCCTTTCAGCGTGATCAGGCAAACCGGGAGACTTGAGGCGTCAAATTTTAAAATAACAGGCGGCAGAGTTCCCGGCGGAAGTTTTCTCAAGTCCGCCATCGCGAGGTTTGAAATCGTCGTCACGGCAGAATCGGGATTTGTCCCTGGCTGGAAGTAAACCTTGATCAGGCTCACGCCGGGAAGCGAACGGGACTCGATATGGTCGATACCGCTGCCGAGGGTAAAAAACCGCTCGAAGCGTCCGGTGATGTCATTCTCGATCTGCTCCGGCGGCATACCGGAAAAAAAGGTTGCGACAACGACGACGGGAATTTTGATCGAGGGAAAAAGATCCACTGGCATACGCACCAGCGTGGTGACCCCGATGACGCAAACCATCAGGCACACAACGAGGACAAAGAACGGATATTTAATGGCGAAGCGGGACATGGTACAGTTTGTCTAATCAGGCTACGTCGCGAGGAGGTCGGTTAGCCCTTCGACGGAAAATTCTTTCGATGCGCAATAGTCGAGGATGCGTTTTTCATTCCGCCGGAGACTGCGGGCGATTTCGGGAAGACGTGGCGCGGTATCTTTTGGAACATTGACGATCCCATGCCGATCGCCGTGCAGAAGATCGCCGGGATGAATCGTAAGACCGCCAATACAAACGGGAGATCCATATTCGACGATATGCACGTAGGCATGCGAGACGGTGACACCCGAAGAGAAAGCCGCAAAGCCCAATTCCGCCAGCTTTGGGATATCGCGCACCATGCCATTTGTAACGACCGCAATGCATCCGAGCGCGGAGAGAATGCCTGCATGAACCTCTCCGACAAATGCGCCCGAAGTAGGCGTGAGATCGACTTCCTCCACGACGAGAATCCGTGGCTCGGGTATGGAGGCAAGATGTTGCCACCAGTCTGTACGCTCGGAATACAGGCCTTGATTAAATTTCGGCGGAGAAGTGCGAATACGCACCGTATCCGCGAAACCCACCATGCTTGACCGCCCCATGGTCTGGCACTGGATAGCGGGGTTTGTGTAGCCTTCATTGCGCAGGCGCACATCCAACTGCTCGATGGCATTTGCCACAGCGCAGGTATCCAGACGCCGCAAGGCATCGATTGTCGCAATAAGATCGCTTTTATCCATGGTTCTTGTTTTTTGCGAGAGGCACTTCAGCCACCTTGGTATCGACGGTGACGTGCATGCCGGGGCGCAGTTCATTCGTGTTTCCGATGATGACGAGATCCTTGTTTTTCAATCCGCTCTTGATTTCGACGCGGTCGGGAGTTTGCATACCGGGAACTACCTGTCGTTTTTCGACCTCCAGTTTTTCGTTCACGATAAAGACTGTGGGATTTTCGCCTGGCTTCAGGGCCTGGATGGGGATCGTCAGAACATTCTTTTTATTTTCGAGACTGAAATTGGCGACGGCATACATACCCGCGGTGATTGCGCGATCAGCATTCGGGATATCTACCTGCGCCTCCATGGTTCTTGTCGCCCGCTCGACCTGGCGGGAAAAACGCGAAATAGTTCCCTGTACGGTTTTATTGAGGGCGGGAATGACAATCGATACGGCGTCGCCGGTTTTCAGATTTGCAACCACGGATTCGGGCAAGGGAAATGTCGCGCGCAATAAAGTATCCTGCGCGAGACTGACGACGGGCATTGACTGGGTATTCGAGGAAATGCCCGCTTGAATCAGTGAGCCGGGATCGGCGTAGCGTTTGGTAATCACGCCATCGAAGGGAGCGGTGATGGTGGCGTAGTTCAGCATGGTGTCGATTTTATCCTGGTTCGCCTTGCACTCCGCGACGCGCTGCTGGCTCTCCGCGACATCGGCGGCGGCAGATTGATCGCGGCCGGTGGCGTTATCGACATCCTGCTGCGCGATGAGTTTGGGATTCTTTTTCGAAACCTCTTGAAGCCGTTGCAATGCGGAGTGGGTTTCATTGTATTTCGCCTGTGCGCTTTTTACGCTCTGCTCGGCAGCGGCGGTGGCGGCTTGCCCACTTTCCCTCTCCTCGCGCAATTCGGGAATTTCAAGCACGGCGATGACACTTCCCTCTTTGACATGATCACCGATGTCCACCTTGATGCTTTGCAGGTAACCCGCGACCTTTGAGTGCAGATCAATTTGCTGATTCGGTCGCATCTCTCCAGTGACGGAGATCGACTGCTCAAGATTTGTATAACCCGCCTTCTCCACGGCAACCGGCAGCGCGATCTCTTTGGGGACGGACGATGCGGCGCTGTAAATTAAAACGACCGTGAGAAGAATTGCCAGTGCGGCTATCACCATGAAAAGTCGAAACTGAGCTTTACGATCGAGTGCCTTGATTGCTTTTAACATTTTACAGGGTTCCTTTTTTTAACGGAATGCGGATGGTGACAATACAACCACCTTCGGGACGGTTCGCTGCCTCTATAGTAGCGCGGTGGGCAGTGCAGATGGAGCGTACGATGGAGAGGCCGAGGCCGACACCTTCGGTCTTTTGAGTTTGCTCATCCCTGCTTCGATAAAACGTGTCGAAAATATGAGGCAGTGCGGTATTAGAAATGCCATAACCTTCATCTGCTATAGTGAGCACGGCATGGTCGTTCGCACGGGTTGTCCTCAGTGTGATACTTTTATTTTCCGGGCTATATTTGATTGCGTTGTCCAAAAGATTCACGATGACCTGTTTCAGGCGGACTTTATCGCCGGTGATTTCCAGGTTCGGTTCGGTTTCGCAGTGCACAGTGAGATTTTTTTCCTCTGCAAGGAGCGTCATTTGTTCGCTGGTACTGACGACGAGCATGGAGAGATTCACGGTGGTAACGTCGCTCAATGCCTCGCCTGCTTCCATACGGGTGATGGCGAACAAGCCCTCGACGATCTTTGCCAGATGCTCGGCTTCTTCATAGACGCTGCCGACTTTTTCCCGTGCGCTTTCGCTTAAATCCCTGTCGCGGAGCACGGTTTCCAGTTCGCCAAGGATAATGGTCAACGGGGTTCGCAATTCGTGGGAGGCTAGTGCGGCAAAGCGTTTCGAGTGCTGGAAGGAGACGTCGAGACGGTCGATCATCTGATTGAGAACGAGGGAGAGATTTTCCAACTCGTCGCCCGTCTTTGCCACGGGAAGACGGCTCCGCAGATTGTGGTAGGTAATGTCCTGGGCGACGCGAATGATCTGCCGGACGGGATTCAACGACCACTGCACGAGGACTGCCCCGCCCCCAATGGTGATCACCATGACTACCGGAATGCCCACCAGCAGCATGATAAAATAGGCGCCCAGGACTTTGCGGATGTTCTCCAAAGACGAGCCAACCTCAATGATGTAACGGGAGCCGCCCGTCGAGAAACGGCGGGAGGCGATCAGCATATTTTCCGCAACAAGCCGATGCAATACGGATGCATCGTTTTCCGGAAAGGGCAGCGCGGCTATCTTATTGGGATCAAACGTTCCGTCTACCGGCCTCCCGGACTGATAGAGCAATTCGCCGGTATCTTTTTTTATGCGGATAAAGCGGTCGTTGTATTCCGGCGCATAGCTGACCTTGATGTCATTCATGACTTCCTTCTCACCCGCCGCGCCGGAATGAATCCCCCAGAGGCTGGAAATCTGGGCGGCTCTGCGCTCCAGAGTTCCCGACAATGAGGTGGTGAGATAACTCCGAAGCCAGAGATAGGAGTACGCGGAAAAGCCAAGAATGACCACGAGACATATTCCCGCATACCACACGCTCAGGCGAAAACTCAGCGAGCGGGGATTCACTACCACAGCTCCTTCTCACTAAGATAATAGCCCATGCCCCGGGCGGTGTGAATGAGCTTGAGCGGCTGGAGGTCATCAATCTTCGCGCGGAGCTGGCGGATATAGACATCCACGATATTCGTGAGCCCCTCGAAGCTTTCATCCCAGACGTGCTCGACAATCATGCTTCTTGACAATACCCGCCCGGTATTGAGCGCGAGATACTCCAGGAGCGAATACTCCTTGGAAGTCAGCTTCAGGGTTACCCCCGCGCGCTTCGCCTGATGCGTCATGCGGTGGATCTCAAGGTCGGCGACGGTAATGGTATTGCCGCGGGAGACGGGAGCGCGACGCAGGAGAGCTTTCACGCGAACGGCCAGCTCCGCAAAGACAAAAGGCTTCGTCAGGTAGTCGTCGGCGCCGGCTTCGAAGTGCGTCACCTTGTCGGTGACAGCGTCCTGCGCTGTCAATACAAGAATGGGAATTTCATTGCCTGCCGCACGGACTTGCCTAATCACCTCCACGCCGCTCAACTGCGGAAGCAGGAGATCGAGAATAATCAGGTCGTAAGCATTCCCAAGGGCCATGTCCGCGCCTTTTTGTCCGTCGTGGGCTACTTCCACAGAAAACCGCTCGGCGGTCAGGCCGGTGGAAACAATGCGAGCCACCTTGATATCGTCTTCGATCAGAAGGATTTTCATAACCATGAATATTATAGCTGGTTAAAGCCGACTTGCACTGAACTATACATTTTTAAAAATTAATCGAAGCTCTTGCGCGACAGTAACGGATCACCAATCGCCATTTATGTTAGGCGCGGGATGAGCGCCAAAGGGGCCTGGCCCCCAATAATTCCAATCCGGCATGGTATCCACAAGAGGACGGGGCTGCACCATGCCTTTCACAAAATTCATTTTCTGATACGCGGAATATTCGTTCGAGCCACCGATATAAATTACGCAAATTTTCTTCATGTCTTAGGGCCCTTGCAGCAGTCAGCTGTTTTTGGCTGGTGATAATTCCTTATACATTAAAAATTTAATATAGGACCAATCGCCGCGCTTATTCCGGGCGTTTGCTTCGAAACATATCGTTTCACCCTGCGGATTTACAAAGAGATAGCGGATGACCCTGACGTTTTTTGAAAACATGGAGGACGCTCCTCCGTAGGTAATTCTGACGCCGTGCAAACCTCCCTGCGCCTGGACCTCCGTGATTTCCTTAAGCGGCCAACCTTCCGCGCTGGACATCTTCCGGGCCTCCTGCTCGAGAGAGGAGCTCGCGTTTGGAATGCGCAGGACTTTCAGCGTGTGGTCGTCACTTTGAAAAACGCCGAGGAGATTTTCCTTCGGAGCATTAAAAATATTTATCCCATAGCGCGCATGGTCGATCTTGAGCTTAAAGCCGCCGATCTCGACACGACGCGGAACGGATGGCGTCCCGACATTAAAAGGATCGGAATCGTGCTGATTTTGATAATCATAAAAATCATTCGCCCGGAGATTCAAAATGAAGCACAGGGACGCGATGAGAAACAGGGATGTCGCTTTCACAGTTAAATACTACAGCGTGTTTTGCCGTGGGTGTGGATTATGAGTGAAAATTAATAATTCATTAAGACTCATTCCGATGGAAGAGCGCGCGATACAACGAAAATCCGCCATGTCTGTAAAGTAAACCACCGCCGGTTTTCACCGACGGTGGATTCGAGTTCTGGTTTTAGTCGTCTTACTTACTTAACCATGAGCACCGAAATCTGCGCTGCTATGCAGCAGTCGCTTATGGTGTTAATTTACCACGGAAATTATTCCGGCAGTGGATTATGAGTAAATTTTAATATTCCAGGGGTTCGCTTATCCATGAAGCATTGGGCCCTACTTATTTTACTCTGATATCGCTTTTGAAGATCATCAGGATCAGAACGATTTCTATGAGGGCAATGGCTCCCGTGAGGTACATGCCGGGCAGGTGGAAAGTGATGAATGCAAAAAAGGTGGCGACAATGATGACTATGAAGAGAAGAGTTTGCCAAAGCCGCAATTCGCCAAGGTAGTTCCAGCGATGAGAAGAAAGATGAATACCAGCAATGCAAAAAGCATAGGTGCGCGTAATGCTGAAATGTACCAACACGAATGCCGGCGCAGT
>JBDTJR010000208.1:0-8756 GCA_039935735.1 Chthoniobacterales bacterium
GGAAATCGTGCGAGGCAAGTTGAAAAATACGCCAGAACCTGATATATCTAATATAAAGGTGGGAGAGAAACCCTCTTCCCCGGAAACACATGACTAATTTTACTCCACGCGCCCAACAAGTCCTCGCGCTTGCCCGTAAGGAAGCCGAACGTTTCAATCACAATTATGTCGGCACGGAGCACTTGCTGCTCGGCCTGATAAAGCTCGGCCAGGGTGTTGCCGTGAACGTGCTCCAGAAAATGGGGCTCGAGCTTGAGAACGTACGGATGGAAGTCGAAAAACAGGTGGGTTCCGGGCCGGAGCAAAAAATGGCCGGGAATATTCCCTATACCCCGCGCGTGAAAAAAGTGCTCTCGCTTGCGCAAAAAGAAGCGAAGGCTCTGAATCATACTTACGTCGGCACGGAGCATATCCTTCTTGGTTTGCTGCGCGAAGGCGAAGGTGTGGCAGCTCGTGTTTTGAAGAGTCTCGAAGTGGACATCGAGCGTGCACGTAATGAAATTTTAAAAGAGCTGGATCCAAACTTCACGCCGCAGGAAGGCGAGCAGGAGGCCATGACGGCTGAAGGACCGGGTGCCAAGAAAGACAGCAAGACGCCCGCTCTGCGTGCGTTTGGA
Organism: Chthoniobacterales bacterium; assembly: GCA_039935735.1. Classification (GTDB taxonomy): domain Bacteria; phylum Verrucomicrobiota; class Verrucomicrobiia; order Chthoniobacterales; family JBDTJR01; genus JBDTJR01. Next base: position 618 of record JBDTJR010000208.1, read on the forward strand.
CGCGACCTGACGGAGCTTGCCAAGAAATCTGAGCTCGATCCCGTGATCGGACGCGCGGACGAAATCGAGCGCGTCATCCAGATTCTGTGTCGCCGGACAAAGAACAACCCTGTGCTCATCGGAGAAGCGGGTGTTGGCAAGACGGCGATTGTCGAAGGACTTGCGCAAGAGATCATTTCTGGGAATGTTCCGGAACTTTTGCGCGACAAGCGTGTGATCACCCTTGACCTGGCATTAATGGTCGCGGGCACCAAGTATCGTGGTCAATTTGAAGAGCGCATCAAGGCCGTTATGGACGAGATCCGCCGCTCGAAAAACGTGATTCTTTTCATCGATGAGCTGCATACGATTGTCGGCGCAGGATCGGCGGAAGGTGCGATGGATGCGTCAAACATCATCAAGCCCGCGCTGAGCCGCGGCGAACTCCAATGCGTCGGCGCGACGACGATGAACGAATACCGCAAGTATATCGAAAAAGATTCCGCACTGGAACGCCGTTTCCAAACTGTGAAGGTGGAAGCACCCTCCATTGATGAGACGATTCTTATTCTACACGGTCTCAAGCCCAAGTATGAAGCGCACCACAAGGCGCGTTACACGGATCTGGCGCTGGAAGCTTCTGCAATGCTTTCCGACCGTTACCTGACGGGAAGGTTTCTTCCCGACAAGGCGATCGATGTCATGGATGAAGCCGGTGCGCGTGCGCGTATCGCGGCGATGACACGGCCTGTGAATGTGAAAGATGTGGAAGCCGAGATCGAAGAGATCCGCATGCAGAAAGAAGCGGCGATCAAGGCCCAGGATTTTGAAAAGGCTGCCAGCCTCCGCGATTCGGAGAAGCAAGCCAAAGAGAAGCTTGAAACCATTCTTGCCGAATGGAGACAGAAGCGTGAAGAGAAGGAAGTTGTCGTCGACGAAGAAGACATCATGCACATCCTTTCGAAATGGACGGGTGTTCCTCTGAGCAAGATGGAGCAGAAGGAAACGGAAAAACTTCTCGCCATGGAAGATGACATGAAAAAGAGAGTCATCGGCCAGGACGAAGCGGTTATTGCGATCAGTAAGGCGCTACGTCGTTCGCGCGCGGATCTGAAAGATCCCCGTCGCCCGATTGGTTCCTTTATTTTCCTTGGCCCTACGGGAGTTGGAAAGACGTTCCTTGCCCGCACGCTTGCGGAATTCATGTTTGGAGACCAGGACGCGCTGATCCAGATCGACATGTCGGAATACATGGAGAAATTCACGGCCTCGCGCCTCATCGGCTCGCCTCCGGGGTATGTTGGGTATGAAGAAGGTGGTCAGCTTTCCGAAGCGGTACGCCGTCGGCCTTACTCCGTGGTACTCTTTGACGAAATCGAAAAAGCCCATCCTGACGTGATGCATTTGCTTCTCCAGATTCTGGAAGAAGGAAAAATCACGGACAGCCTTGGCCGGAAAATTGATTTCCGCAATACGATCATCATCATGACTTCAAATGTCGGCGCTGAGCTAATCAAGAAGCAGACGACACTGGGCTTTGGTGTGGGCGGATTGGATGAAAGCTACGAGGGGATGAAAGAAAAAATCCTTGAAGAGACAAAGCGTGTCTTCAAGCCTGAGTTTATCAATCGTCTCGATGACTTGATTGTCTTCCATACACTCACCAGGGAAAACCTGATGAAGATCGTGGATCTCGAAGTGGCGAAAGTCACCGCGCGTATTCGTGCGAAGGAAATCGAAATCACGCTCGACGCAGGTGCTCACGAGTTTCTCATCGATAAGGGATATGATCCTACCTACGGAGCGCGTCCGATGCGCCGTGCGGTGGAGAAATATCTCGAAGATCCGATGGCCGAAGAGTTGCTGCGCAGTCACATCAAGCCGGGGGATAAAGTCCTCGTTAAGCCTGATAACGACAAGCTCAGCTTTACGGTCACTTCCTCGAAGCCACCGGTCAAAGAAGCGGCGGGAAGCAAGTAGTCCTTACGGACTATTCAAGCCATATTGCCTGACGCGTCACCGGGAAACGCTGATGCTGGAAATTTTTCCAGCCAGCGTTGCTCGCAAGCGCATGGAATTCCTCGTAGGAAAACGCCCGGGCAATAGAGAGGCGTCCATCGTATTTTGTCATGGGCGCACGGAAAATAGTTTCGGTGATGAACCAGATGCCGAGTTTCGCAAAAGCGGTACGGCACAGGTCTGCGACCAATACGTGACGCGAAGAAAGCTCGCGGCAACGCATCAGGATCTGCGTGGCGTCTTCATTTGAAAAGTGATGAAGTGCAAGCGAGCAGATTACGATATCCCATTTTTCCGCGGACGAAAAAGTGCGGATGTCGGATTGGATGAATTGAATTTCGGAAAAGTCGGTGCTTTTGGTTTTTGCGATTTCCAGAGTCGAAGGATGAAAATCCACAGCGTCGATTTTTACCTCGATGTTGCGGGCGCGGCACCAACGGATGATTTCGCGGGGAATGTCGGCGGAGCCGGTTGCGAGATCGAGGATGCGCACGGAAGTATTCGGCTTCAGCCAGCGATGCAGAAAGTGACGAATGAGACGATAGCTGCCGAACCAGTGATTGAGCTTACGGAGATTATCCAGGTCTTCCACCAACTCCGCGGAAACGGGTTGGGGAAGATCCATGCGCTCAAACGCTTCGGGATCAAATTTTCTCGCCATGAGGCACCAGCATAAGGAGGGCGAGCATACGGCCCGTCTGTCCCTTTTCTCTGCGATAGGAATAATAGTGATCGGGAGATGAAGCAGTGCAAATTCCCTCGTCGTGGATTTCAACGCCCGCAGTCTGCGCCTGACGCAGGATTTCCGCAGCAAAGTCCACTTCGTAATGAGGCGGACGAATGCAGGGAGAAATTTGCACGACTATATTCGCGGGATCGCAGCCGTAATCGTTTTGCAGGGCGTGAATGGCGGCGGGAACGATACCTAGTTCGGTGCCTTTTTTTCCGGAATGCACAAGCGCAGCAGCCTTGCCTGTTTTCTCAACAAGATAAACAGCGGCGCAATCCGCCACGTAGATTCCAAGGCAGATGTTTGGCTGGTTGGTGATGAGCCCGTCAACGCCCGGGAAAAGATGATCTTCGGTCAGGTTTTTTACGGCGGCAATCTGGTTGCCATGAATTTGTTCGGCAGTGGCAAAGGGCGCCGGAGCGAAACCTAATTCTGCACGAAGCGAATCATGACTTTTTTTCAGTCGTGCTAAAGCGGCCTCTCGATCTACCGCGACATCGATTTCCGGAAGCCTGCCGATAAAAGCAGCACGGCAGACGGGCAACCTTTCCAGCGCGGAAAAGCGGTCAATCTCCCTGGAGTTTTGCACCGGGCTTGGGGCTTGAGCTCGGACTTGGAGAAGCCTTGGCATTCGCTTTTGCCTTCGCCTTTGCCTTTGCAGATTTATCCTTTTTCAGCGGGTCCGTTGCGGGATTGGAGTAATCCCTCATACGATCCGGATCGAGAGGATCACCTTCACGCATGTTGCGTGGCAGCTTGTTCAGCTTTCGATTCACATCGTTGATTTTTTCAAACGTGCGTTTCTCCGCCTTGGACATCGGATCATTAAACATGTCATCGTATTGTGTATCGAGCGAGAGGGCCTGCTCGTATTGCGCGTAGGCGGCGATGTAGTTGTAGCGGGCCTGCAACTCGGTGGTTTGGGATTGCAAAAGCTGCACCTGAGCATTCAAGACATCCAGCTGGGTGCCAGCGCCGGCATCCAGTCGTTCGCGAGAGAGGCGGAGGGCTTCTGCGGCCTGAGTCACGCTCGCTACCTGACTGTCGATTGTTTCACGCGCATTTTGAAGATTGGAGACGGCTTCCTGAACATTCAGAACGACCTGACGAAGAGAATCATCGTAAGTATTTTTGGCCTGCATGAGGATGGCCTTTGCGGATTTGACTTTGCCGTAGGTGAGACCGCCATCGATGATATTCCACGATCCCTGGATGCCCCAGAACCATCCGGAGACGAGCGATCCCAGATCGCTGGAAGTAGGATTGTTTTCAAATTCATAACCGCTGATCGCGTTGAAGCTAGGCAGGTAACCGGCAAGCGCAGCGGAAACATTTGCAGCCTGCGCGAGAATGTTTTCGCGCTGTGCTTTGAGGAACGGGCTGCGAATAATCGCGAGAATGATCGAGCTATCCAGACTGACGACCTTTTTCTTGTAAACAAGATCGCCGACTACGTTGAATGTAATCTGGCCGACATTGGTTCGGGTGTAGTTGTAGCCAAGAAGCTTGATAAGTTGATACTGAGAAATGCGATAGTTGTTTTGTGCACTGATAAGTGGGGGCTTCGCGTTCGCGAGAGCAACCTCGGCCTGGAGAACGTTAAAGCGTGGCACCGTGCCAGCGTCGTAACGGTTTTGCTGATCCTTCAACTGCTGTGCGAGAAGATCGACAGATTGTTCCTGCGCGACGATGAGTGCGCGGTTAAGAACGACCTGATAAAATGAAATTTTTACATTGGCAATGACTGTATCGATGACTTGTCGAAGACTGTAGAAGGTAAGATCTTCGGAATATTTCGCCGCGCGAATACCAGCGAGTACGGCGCCATTAAAAATCATCTGAGTGCCCTTGATCTGGATATTCCATGCGGTGTCCTGAACAAAGTTCGATTGCTGGGGAATAGTGAGGACAATGCCGTTTCCGAGATTGAGTGTGGCAGGTCCGTTATTGTTGCTGCCCGAGGGATTGGCGAGCTGTTGAGCCTGGGTGACGTAGCTTGTGGTGATCTGGACGTTTGGCATCGCCTGGGAAAAGACCTGGATGAATTGGCCGGAAGTGTTGCGAATCTGTTGAATGGAATTAAGGATATCCACGTTGTTTTTGAGCGCGAAAGCAATCGAGTCATTCAACGTCATGTTGGGAAGTTTGGGGTCCAGGAAAGTATCCAGTGAGCGAGGCGTGATCTGGAACGCTTTGTTTTGCTGGTTTTCGCTTTGCTCGGGAGCGGGAAGGGCAACGGTATCCTGAGTTGTGGGGGCAGCGAATGGCAGGGCGATGGTTTCATCCGCAGCGCCACTGCCAGGAGCAGCAGCAGGAGATGCGGTGGGAAGTGGCGCTATCGACGGCATCGGTGTGACATTGCCTGCGGGAATTGGAATATCAGAAAGCGAATTTGTTCCACTGGGAACCGGTGTGGCCAAAGGCGTAGAGCCGGGCGACGCGGATGGCGACGGCGAAGCCATAATTTCCGCGAAAGAAGCAAAATTAGCCGCAGGTGCGGGAATATCGGACAGTGTCGGTGACGGTGAAGCGGCAGGCGTGGCACTTACGGAAGGAGCGGGCGTCGGAGTCGGCGTCTGAGCGAGGAGTGTCAGACTGCCAGCTGCGGCAAAACACAAAAATAGCACTCCAGTGCGATTGAATCGAAATGGCATAAATATGAATTATTGTTTGCTGTTCTGACAGTAAGCAAAAACTTTACGATAAATTCTCAACCATGCATGACGCTCGTCGTCGGTGAGAAGTTCCATTACCTGTGTCAGATTATTAATAATGTCCTGGCGGATATGAGCAACAAGAGCAGAGCCTTTTTTGGTAATTTTAACCAATACTTTCCTTCGGTCATTTTCCGCATGGATGCGCTGGACGTAACCTAAATTTTCGAGGCGATCGATCATGCCCGTCGCAGCGGCGGTAGTATGATTCATCTTCTTTGCAATTTCAGACATCGTGAGCGCTTCAGGCCCGCCAATATGACCGAGAAGAAAATACTGCGGAAACGAGACCTGGCCGAGGGATAGCTCCTTGGTAAGATTCATCATGAAGCAGCGTTGCAGCGACATGATGATGTCCGCGAGCTCTTCGGTATTCTCTTTATCTATTTCGGTTCCGGATCCAGCCATGAAAATCTATTATTAAGGCCCTAAGAATTTAATGATCATTAATGACCATGTCAACCCGAACTTTTCAGGGGAGAAGGAAAATAGAGGCGAATTCCCCCTGTTTAAGAGAGGTGTTTTCCGCCATTCGCAGGAGGGCATTGGATTGGCTGAGCCGAAAGAGCGCATGGGACTGCTGCATGGGTGAGGGGGCGAAAACACCCTTTAGGTAGTTACCTCGTACGTAATGGGGGCGATCATCAGGATTGGAAATCGCTTCAGTGACGGAGGCATGAATCTCCAATAACCCGAGGGCTTTCTCTTCTGCGCCAGCGAGGCGTAAAATCACGGGCCGCGCAAAAAGCAGAGCGGTGACATAGGCCGAAACAGGGTTTCCGGGAAATCCGAAGACATGCTGCGTGCCACGAGTGCCATAGAGAAACGGTTTGCCGGGTTTTAGACGGACGCGATGAGCTTCAATTTGAAAGCCTTCCAGCTCCAGTGCGCGGGGAACAAAATCGTAAGCTCCGACGGACATTCCTCCGCAGATCAATAAAACATCGGTATTCTCGCTTTTTTCACGAATCGCTTCCCGCACTTCCTCAAGGGAATCACGTACGAGAGCGGTATCCGGCAGCGTTTTTGCATCGTGTCGAAAAAGCAAGGAGAGCATGATCCCATTACTTTCGTAAATCTCTCCTGCCACACGTTCTTCGCCACTTCGTCGGATTTCATTTCCTGTGCAAAGAATGGAAATCCTAGGTTTGCTGCCGACGGAAATTTTTGAAAATCCTTGAGAGGCGAGCAGACCTGCAAGAGGGGGAGTAAGACGTTGACCGACAGCGATGAGTTGCTGACCCTTGCAAACGTCCATTCCCTTTCGACGGATTCCGAAGGCGGAATTTGTTGCTTCAGAAAAAATGACGATACCTTCTTCCTGGCGGGTATCTTCCTGCATAACGACGGCGGCGGTATTTGCGGGAAGCGGAGCGCCGGTAAAAATACGAATGCACTCCCCTTTATTGACACGTAGCCCGCGATCCACCCCTGCGGGCTGCTCTCCTTTTAAGGTAAGCCGCGCTCCGGCGGCCAGGTCGGAATCACAAATGGCGTAGCCGTCGAACGTCGAGTTATCAAACGAAGGCGATTCAAGCGGCGCAATTATATTTTCGGCTGCAAAGCAATCCAGCGATTGCTCCAGTGAGCATGTCACGGGAGGCAGTGGAAAGGCTTTCTCCAATGCAAGCCGCCGCATGGAAAATTCATCAATCATGGGTGATCCTGAAAATAGACGCGATCCCCGACTTGCGGCGATCCGCTGGTAATATCCGCGATGAAAAAAGGAGGGTTTTTATCCTTCGAAATAGTGACTTTGCCGGTTTCGCGATTTTGCGAAATGCAGCTCAATTGTTTGCCGGGAACGACGGCATAAAACGCATTGCTGTCGATTAATACGAAATGATTTTCGTGGTTCACCATGGTGATCGTGCCAATCCAGAGTGGGATAAGAGCGCGCGGAGCGGTCTTTTTCTTTGAAGGGAAAAAAACAAAATGGAAATGGCTGAGCAAGCCCATGCTCGGTGGTTTCGCTTGCGGTGTGGGGACAGGTTGCGCAGCCGACATGGGGGTGATGGTGCGTTTGCGCGGGAGGAGCTTGCATCCCGGCAGGGCAAAAGTGAAAGCCATCACCAAGAGCAACAATCTAAGCAGGGCATTACGCTTCATGACGTCTCTAGTCATCCCCTTCCATGAGGCAGTGTGCAAGTGAAGAAAGCAGAATTCCGCTTGCAGGCGCGTGAAATCAGTGGATTACATAGCAACGTTATGCCTCGCAAAAATATCGCCTACCTCGGTCCGGAAGGAACTTTCTCCCATATCCTTGCGCTGAGGCGGTTTGGAAAGAACTGCGATCTGGTTCCCTGCCAGACGCTTGAAGCGATTTTTGATCACGTGCTTTTGGATCCGCAGAATCAGGCCATCGTTCCGGTGGAGAATTCCTCCGGGGGAACGATTTATGACACCGTGGATCTCCTGATCCAGCATGCGGAATCGATTCATATCCAGGAGGAACTGGCGCTGGATGTAAGACCCGCGCTATTGGGGCATAAAAAAGCACCGGTGCGTCGGATCTATTCGCATTTCGTGCAATTGCAGCATTGCCGGGAATGGCTGAAAAAGAATTACCCCGATGCCGAGGTTCACCGTGCACCGAGTACCGCAGTCGCCGCTCAGCAGGCCGCGAGCCGGAGAGATGCCGCCGCTATTTCCGCACGCGGCGCAGCATTACTTTACAAGCTGGATATTTTGAAATTT
>JBDTJR010000209.1:0-12551 GCA_039935735.1 Chthoniobacterales bacterium
ATAGACAGTACTGACAGGAACCGACATAATTCGGTAGCCGTGACGTGAGGTCACCATCAGCATTTCTGACTCAAAATCAAAACCCGTGCTCGTGCATTCCTTACGAACAAGATCAATGATATCCGCACGGAGGGAACGAAATCCACATTGTGTATCCTCTATCTTTTGTCCGCATACCACGCTGATAAGCCATGACATGAATTGATTTGTGCATTTGCGCACAAAAGGCATTTTTCCGTCATTCACGCTACGGCACCCGATCACCATCGCAGGATCACTTTTGTCGATTTCCTTCACAAAGCGTGAGATTTCCTCAGGTAAGTGCTGCAAGTCGCCATCGAGAATAATGACATGATAGCAGCCACAAGCGGAAAGATACTTAAGGCCGGTTTGGATAGCATTTCCTTTCCCCTTGTTTTGAGGATGACTGATAACCTCAGCACCGGCGCGCTGAGCCTCTTCTAAAGTGCGATCGGTAGACCCGTCATTGACTACCAGGACTTTTCCTACAAAGGGCAAGGCACGCGTCACCACCTCGTAAATGAAGGATTCCTCCTGCCAGGCAGGAATAAGCGCCGCGATCAAACCATCCTGACGGGGGCTGGAAGACATCTTTAAAAAGGGAATCGGATTTCTGTCCTTCTGTCGAAAAGAAAGCGATTCCCCCGCCCTACTGAAGCCCTAAATGGCTATTCGTCAGCAGTATCTTCGCCCACCATATAGCGGACAAAACGGCGAATCACGATGTTTTCGCCAAGCTCGGCAATCTTGGAATTGATAAGATCGCGAATACTTAGATCGGGATTCTTAATGAAGCCCTGATCATATAAGCATACCGTGTTGAAAAACTTCTCCAACTTGCCCTCGACAATCTTTTCCATGACCTGAGGAGGCTTGTCCTTTACCTGGCTGACAAAGACTTCACGCTCTCTGGCAATAATGTCGGCAGGCACCTTATCATTGCTGAGATACTGCGGATGCGCTGCTGCAATGTGCAGTGTAACATCTTTTACGAATTCCCGAAAAATTTCATTCTTGGCTACGAAATCCGTTTCGCAATTAATTTCAACCAGTACGCCAACCTTGCCTTGCAAGTGGATGTAGGAAGCAACGACGCCTTCTTTAGTAGCACGGGAAGATTTTTTTCCTGCACTGGCGATGCCCTTCTTGCGAAGGATCGTTTCCGCTTTTTCAAGGTCTCCGCCCGCTTCTTCAAGCGCGCGTTTGCAATCCATCATCCCTGCGTTCGTTTTTTCACGAAGGGTCTGGACTAATTTGGACGTAATTTCTGCCATAACTATGGTGTAGTAAAATTAAAAGACGTAGTGCTTCTGTAGACGAAAAACTCGAATACGAAATCCGTTATTCAGCGACAGCGGCAAGATCCGTGTTCGCCTTCTTCTGCCGTGTGGAATTTGCTTCCATCACCGCATCGACAAGCTTCTGCAGGATAATGCGGATCGAGCGAATAGCGTCATCGTTACCGGCCACAGGGTGGTCGATAATCTCTGGATCGCTGTTCGTATCCACCAAAGCTACGATTGGAATCTTCAAGCGACGTGCTTCCGCAACCGCAATCGATTCACGCTTAGTATCGATGATAACCACAACGTCAGGCTGCTTGTCCATATCGCGGACACCTTCCAGATTCTTCAGAATTTTCGCCGCTTCACGCTTAAGCACAGAAGCTTCACGCTTGTTCATGCGTGAAAAATTCGGAGACTTTTGGAGGTCTTCGATATATTTCATGCGAGCGACGCTCTTGCGAATCGTCGTAAGATTCGTCAGCGTGCCACCCAGCCAGCGCTGATTGACATAATACTGGCCGCAAGCCTGTGCTGCTTCCTTGATTGCATCCTGGGCCTGCTTCTTACAACCGATAAACAGCACCTTCCCGCCTCCCCGTACAGTCTCAGCCAAAAAGTTCTTTGCCTTTTCAAGCTGATCTACGGTCTTTGCCAGATCGATGATGTAAATGGAGTTTTTTTCTTCAAAAATGAAATCCTTCATTTTTGGGTTCCAGCGCTTGGTCTGGTGGCCGTAGTGGACGCCAGCTTCAAGCAGTTCAGTCATTAGTTCGATGGATGCCATGGATGCGATTAATTAGTAGTTACTCTTCTTCTTTAGTTTTAGCCAGCCTGTTGCTGATCTTCGGGCGTTTCTGCAGGAACGATTTCTTCGCCCATGAGTTCGATCTCAATACCGCGGTTCGAGGCAAAGCCGGTTCCAGCAGGAATGAGGTGACCCATGATGACGTTTTCTTTAAATCCGCGCAAGCGGTCAACTTTACCAAGTGTGGCCGCATCGGTAAGAATACGGGTCGTATCCTGGAATGATGCTGCGGAGATAAAGCTTTCTGTTTCAAGGGACGTCTTGGTGATACCGAGAAGAACAGGGCTCGCTTCGGCGGGTTTACCACCTTGAGCGACGACCTCTTCATTATGGGCATCAAACTTAATACGATCCACCTGGTCACCCCAGAGCATCGAGGTATCACCCGGATCGGTGATCTTAACCTTGCGAAGCATCTGACGGACGATGATCTCGATGTGCTTGTCGTTGATTTCAACACCCTGAAGGCGATAAACCTCCTGCACCTCGTTCAATAAATGTTCCTGAAGCTCCTGTGGTCCGCAGACCTCAAGGATTTCATGCGGGACAACGGGACCTTCCGTAAGCTGTTGGCCTTTTTTGACCACATCGCCCTTAAAGACAATGATGTGCTTGTTGATCGGAATGAGATGTTCTTCCTCGGAGCCGGTATCCGCATCGCGAACGATGAGTTTACGCTTTCCACGGGAAGTGCCCGCGATATCAACGATACCATCGATACGTGCGATCTCAGCCGCGTCTTTTGGCCTGCGTGCTTCGAATAATTCAGCAACACGCGGAAGACCACCGGTGATGTCCTTGGTCTTCGCGATCTTTCGCGGAGTTTTTGCAAGGAGCTGTCCGGCTTCCACACGCTTGTTTTCAGCAACTGTGACGTGTGCGCCAGCAGGAATGGAATAACTTCCAAGAATTTCTTTCTTACCGTCAGTGATGACGATCTGCGGGTGAAGATCTTCCTTGTGCTCGATAACGACCGTGCCCATGAGGCCTGTCGCTTCATCGATTTCACGTTTGATCGTAACTCCCGGAATCATCTCACGGAATTCCACTACACCGGCCTTCTCCGTAAGGATAGGCACATTGTATGGGTCCCATTGCACGAAGGTATCACCCTTCTTTACGTTGCCACCGTCCACCACCGAGATGACGGAACCGAGAACAATGTTGTAACGTTCAAGCTCGCGGCCATCCTTAGCATGAATGCTGATGAAACCGTTTTTGTTGAGGACAATGAAGGTGCCGTCAGTCGCCTGCACGGAACGCATCTCATTGTAACGGACAAGTCCGTCGTTCTTCGCTTTGATGATTGGCTGCTTAAAGGTCTGACTCGCCGTTCCACCGATGTGGAAGGTTCGCATCGTGAGCTGTGTTCCTGGCTCACCGATACTCTGCGCTGCGATAATACCTACCGCCTCGCCGAGCTTCACCTGCTTACCGGTCGCAAGATTGCGTCCGTAGCACATTGCGCAGGTTCCCTGCTTGGATTCGCAAGTCAGCACCGAGCGGATTCGAAGCTGCTCGACACCGATGTTTGTCAATGCAGCTGCTACCGTTTCGTCGATGAGCTGGTTGGCTTTGACAAGCACATGGCCCGCCACAGGATCTTTGATCGTTTCGCAGCTCACGCGGCCCACGATACGGGTCGTTAGGTTGACAACTTCTTCGTCTCCCTCGTAAATCGGACGGACAACAATGCCATTTACCGTGCCGCAATCCAGGCCTACAACGATGACGTCCTGAGCAGCATCCACAAGTTTGCGGGTCAGGTAACCTGAATCCGCCGTCTTGAGCGCTGTATCGGCAAGTCCCTTTCGAGCTCCGTGTGTGGAAATAAAATATTCAAGAACGGTCAATCCCTCGCGGAAGTTGGAGAGAATCGGGCGTTCGATGATTTCGCCCGAGGGCTTGGCCATCAACCCGCGCATACCGGCAAGCTGCTTGACCTGGGTGCGGTTACCACGAGCACCGGAATCCATCATAAGGAATACAGGGTTTGTTTCCCGGCTTCCGTTATTGTGTTCCAGCGTGCGCAACATGGCGTTCGTGATTTCTTCACCCGTGTGAGTCCAGATATCCTGCACCTTGTTCTTACGTTCACCATCGGTGATGATACCGCGGCGGTATTGCTTCTCTACTTCGCCAATCTGCTTGTAAGCCTTGTCGAGTTCGGTCTGCTTCTCCTTAGGAATGATCATGTCGGAGATACCGATCGAGATACCGGCCTTCGTGGATGAGCGGAAACCAAGTTCCTTCAGCTTGTCCAGTGTCTCGACGGTGCGCGCCTGGCCGACAACCTGGTAACAATTCCAGATGATATCGCTGAGCTGCTTCTTACCGACGGACTTGTTGTAAAAGCCGAGCTCATTAGGCCAGATTTCGTTGAAAACAACGCGTCCGGCAGTTGTCTCTAGAACCTTGAGTTCGGAATTTCCGTAAACGTTTTTAGTTCCGAGATCAGGATTCTTGAAACGAATCCGTGTATGAGTGCTGATCGAGCCTTCGCTGATCGCAAACTCCACTTCCTCAGGATATTCAAACAATGGAAGACGTGCATTTAGCTCGATCTCGGCATTGCGCGGATTCTGAGTCAGGTAGTAACAACCCAACGGAATATCCTGTGAAGGCGTCGTGATGGGTTTACCGTTTGACGGGTTGAAAATGTTGTGCGGCGCCAGCATGAGCTGACGTGCTTCGAGTTGCGCCTCAATCGAGAGCGGAACGTGAACTGCCATCTGGTCACCGTCAAAGTCCGCGTTGTAAGCGGTACAAACGAGCGGGTGAATTCGGATGGCCTCACCTTCGATAAGGATTGGCTCGAATGCCTGGATGGAAAGACGGTGCAGAGTAGGCGCACGGTTGAGAAGCACAGGATGCTCCCTTGTGACTTCCTCAAGAATATCCCACACCTCGGGTGTCTGGCGCTCAATCATCTTCTTGGCGCTGCGGACCGTATGCACGTATCCGAGTTCCTTAAGACGACGAATGATGAAAGGTTCGAACAAAACAAGAGCCATCTTCTTTGGAAGACCGCACTGGTTCAGCTTCAACTCAGGTCCAATAACGATGACCGAACGACCGGAGTAGTCAACACGCTTTCCAAGAAGGTTCTGACGGAAACGTCCCTGCTTACCTTTAAGCATGTCGCTCAAAGATTTCAGAGGACGGTTACCAGCACCCGTAACAGCACGTCCGTGACGTCCGTTATCGAACAATGCATCGACAGCTTCCTGAAGCATGCGCTTTTCGTTGCGGATAATGACTTCAGGAGTCTTGATCTGCAGAAGATTTTTAAGACGGTTGTTACGGTTAATAACACGTCGATAAAGATCGTTAAGATCCGATGTCGCAAAACGACCACCTTCGAGAGGCACTAGAGGACGCAAGTCCGGAGGAATCACTGGAAGAACCGTCACAATCATCCATTCAGGACGGGAACGTGAGGAGATGAATCCCTGCACCAGCTTAAGGCGCTTCGAGAGTTTTTTGCGAAGCTGCTTGCTCTTCGTGGTAACCATCTGCTCTTCGAGCTCTTTATTGAGCTTCGGAAGATCGGTCTGTTCCAGAAGTCTGCGGATCGCTTCAGCGCCCATGCCAGCGACAAAGCTGTCACCATACTGGTCTTCAGCTTCACGGAATTCGGATTCCGTCAAAAGCTGGCAACGCTGCAGCGGCGTATTACCCGCATCGATGACGATGTAATCTTCGTAGTAAATCACGCGCTCGAGCTGACGGGACGTCATGTCCAGCATCAAACCTATACGTGAAGGCATGCACTTGTAGAACCAGATGTGGCTGACAGGCACTGCGAGTTCGATATGGCCCATGCGTTCACGACGAACGCGGGAAAGCGTAACTTCAACGCCACAACGATCGCAGACAACACCCTTGTGCTTGATACGCTTGTACTTTCCGCAGGAGCACTCCCAGTCCCTTGTCGGACCGAAAATACGCTCACAGAAAAGACCGCCCTTTTCAGGCTTGAACGTGCGATAATTGATCGTCTCGGGATTCTTGACTTCTCCTTTACTCCAATTACGGATCGAGTCAGGTGAGGCAACACTAATGCCTACCTCGTCGAATCCAACGCTTCGTTCTTCACCAAATACTTCCGGCAGATTTCCTTCTTTCATAGCTCCAAATATCGTTCCTGTTTCTTCGTTGCTTACGCGGCGTTGTCGCCAAATTTCGGTGTCGCTTGTCCTACACGCACATCAAGTCCGAGCCCTTGCATTTCCTTGATCAATACGTTGAAGGATTCCGGTGTCCCCGCTTCGAGAGTATTGTCTCCCTTGACGATGGATTCGTAAATTCGCGTGCGGCCCTGCACGTCATCCGACTTCACAGTCAGAAGTTCTTGCAGTGTGTAAGCCGCGCCATAGGCCTCAAGTGCCCAGACTTCCATTTCTCCGAAGCGCTGACCACCGTACTGGGCCTTACCACCCAGCGGCTGCTGAGTGACGAGGGAGTATGGTCCTACTGCGCGGGCATGAATCTTATCGGCGACAAGGTGGCCCAGCTTCAGCATGTAGATGTAGCCCACAACAACTTCCTGGTCGAAGGTATCACCGGTCCGGCCGTCATAGAGACGTGCCTTTCCGTTTTCCTGAGTCCAGGTAAATCCGTCGATCTTCTTCGCTTCCGTCAAATATTCGCGAATCTTAGCTTCAGAGATACCGTCAAACACCGGCGTGGCTACCTTGAAACCAAGCGCCTTGGCGGCTACGCCCAGATGGGTTTCCAGAACCTGACCGACGTTCATACGACTTGGAACACCAAGCGGATTCAATACGATATCCACAGGCGTGCCATCCGCGAGGTACGGCATATCTTCTTCAGGAACGATACGAGCTACAACACCCTTGTTACCGTGACGTCCTGCCATTTTATCACCAACGCTGAGCTTGCGCTTGCTGGCGACGTAAACTTTGACCTGCTT
The DNA here is from genome assembly GCA_039935735.1 of Chthoniobacterales bacterium. Taxonomy (GTDB): domain Bacteria; phylum Verrucomicrobiota; class Verrucomicrobiia; order Chthoniobacterales; family JBDTJR01; genus JBDTJR01. The sequence continues at coordinate 7,049 of JBDTJR010000209.1, forward strand.
AATGATGCCGGGATCGACATCGTCTCCGCTCTCCACCGCGCCGAGCTTCTCATTGCGCTCGTTGTCGAGGTCGACAAAGCGATGCTCATACTGGCCGATGATCTCACGGATCTTATTGCGGATCGGGCTTGGATCAATTTCGACATGCTCGTAAACCGATGCCAACTTGCGCAAAAGCATTTTCGTGATCTTACGGTTTGCAGGAATGATGATCTCGCCGCTCTTTGCGTTAACCACATCGAGAGGAATCTTTTCTCCGAGTAATACATTCGAAAGCGCTTCGGTAAGCTGCTCATGCAACTCGTCGCGGCGATGTTTGTAATCGTCGAGAATACCCTTTGCCTGCTTCTTTGATTCGGTAGGCGTCATTTTCTGACGAGCCACTTCCTTCTTCGAGGAAACCTTAACGTCCATGACAATGCCGTAGGTTCCCGATGGAACGGTCAATGAGGTGTCTTTAACGTCCGCAGCTTTTTCACCGAAGATTGCGCGCAGAAGGCGTTCTTCAGGAGCCAGTTCGGTTTCGCTCTTAGGAGTGATTTTTCCAACAAGAATATCGCCAGGCTTCACTTCCGCGCCGATGCGGATAACGCCGTCGGAACCGAGGTTCTGCAACGCTTCTTCGCTGACGTTAGGAATATCACGCGTGATTTCTTCAGGGCCCAGCTTTGTATCGCGGGCACCGATCTCAAATTCGTCGATGTGGATCGAGGTATAGATATCCTCTTTCACGACCTTCTCGGAAATCATGATCGCATCTTCAAAGTTGTAACCGTTCCATGGCATGAAGGCCACGAGCACGTTACGGCCGAGTGCCAGTTCGCCGCCTTCGGTGCAAGGGCCGTCTGCAATGACGTCTCCCTTTTTGATCACCTGTCCCTTGTGGACGATTGGCTTCTGGTTAATGCAGGTGCTGCTGTTTGAACGCATGAATTTACGCAGTTCGTAAACATGCACTCCTGCTTCCACATCGGTTTTGACTTTCTTACGACCTTCGGGAAGTTCCCCGCTCCTCGTAATGATAATGAAGCTTCCACTCACGGACGCCACCTTGCCGGCTTCTTCAGCCACAACAACCGCGCGTGAATCGCGGGCAACCTTGCCTTCGAGGCCAGTGCCGACCAATGGTGCTTCCGCACGGATAAGTGGCACGCCCTGGCGTTGCATGTTCGAGCCCATCAATGCGCGGTTCGCATCATCGTGCTCGAGGAAAGGAATCAATCCTGCGGCAACGGATACAAGCTGCTTGGGCGAAACGTCCATGTAGCTCACCTGCTGAGGATCAACTTCTAAAAAGTCTCCACGCTGACGAACGGATACCGTCTCATTCGTGAAGCGGCCCTTTTCATCGGTAGGCGAATTTGCCTGCGCGATCTGGAAACCTTCTTCACGGTCACCGGAGAGGTATTCCACCTCGTCGGTTGCGCGGCCATTTATTACCTTGCGGTATGGCGTTTCGATAAAGCCGAAGTCATTGATACGGGCATACGTGCTCATCGAGCTGATAAGACCGATGTTCGGACCTTCAGGCGTTTCAATAGGACAAATACGGCCGTAGTGCGAAGGATGCACGTCACGGACTTCAAATCCGGCACGGTCGCGGCTCAAGCCTCCTGGCCCAAGGGCAGAGAGACGGCGTTTGTGCGTCAATTCGGAAAGCGGGTTCGTCTGATCCATGAACTGGCTCAACTGCGAACGTCCGAAGAAGTCACGGATAACCGCGCTCAGGGATTTCGGATTTACCAGCTTGGAAGGCGTAATGTGCTCCACACCCACATCAAACAATGTCATACGCTCACGCACCACACGCTCCGTACGAGCTAGACCCACACGGCACTGGTTGGCAAGCAATTCACCCACGGTCCGCACACGACGGCTGCCAAGGTGATCGATATCATCCGTAAGTCCCCCAGTCCGGCGCAATTCGATGAGATACTTCATCGCAGCGATGAAATCTTCTTTCGTCAATACGCGCTCGTTGATGTCCACATCAAGACCGAGCTTCTGGTTGATTTTGTGACGGCCTACACGGCTAAGATCAAATTTCTTAGGATCAAAGAACAGGCGCTTGAGCATGCTGCGCGCGTTCTGTACGGTTGGAGGATCGCCAGGCCGCAGCTTGCGGTAGATGTCCTTCAATGCTTCTTCCTCGTCATGCGCAGGGTCCTTCTTCAGCGACTTGATGACGGTGTCATCTTCCTTCACGTCGATGACGTGAGCACTGGTGTGCCCTAATGAAATAAGTTGGCGAACAGTCGCCTTGGTTAGCGGTTCAAATGCACGGGCAACGGTGATGTCGCCGTCACGCACGTCGGCCACAAGCACCTTTGTTGCGATCTCTTCCTCATCGACTTTTTCGCTGAGTTTGAGTGTTTCGATTTTGTAAAAAAGCTTGATGATCTCTTCATCCGACGCGTGTCCAAGGGCACGGAGGAACGTCGTCGCGAGAAATTTGCGGCGGCGTTTGCGACGATCGAGATAGACATAAAGCAGATCGTTATTGTCAAACTGCACTTCGATCCATGATCCACGATCCGGAATGATGCGGAAGCCGTAAAGCAACTTCCCGTTAAAATGCACATCGGATTCAAAGCAGATACCAGGAGAGCGGTGCAATTGACTGACCACCACGCGCTCCGCGCCGTTGATCACAAAAGTTCCCTGCGGAGTCATGAGCGGAATTTCGCCCATATAGACTGTCTCTTCCTTCGCGCCCTTGTCTTCTTTCAGGCGATAGGTGACATACAAAGCCGCGCTGAAGGTCTGCCCTTCACGCTGACATTCGATTGCCGACATCTTCGGCTCAGAAATATCGTAGCTGACAAATTCCAGCGTGATCTTTTCATCATAGCTGGTAATTGGAAATACTTCCTGAAAAACGGACTGCAGTCCCACGTTTTTCCGTTTTGTAAACGGCACCGTCTTTTGCAAAAATTCTTTGTATGAATTGACCTGAATCTCGATAAGATTCGGTGGTTCAATGGCTTCCTTTAGTTTTCCGAAATGGATACGCTCAGACATAATGCTTAAAGGCAGATTTGGACGGGCTGGTTTCTTACTTTACTTGTTCCGTCCCCTCAGGAACGAAACCTCTACTAACTCTTCTTAACTCGTTGATTGCTGGTTTCTTACCGACCCTGAGAATTTAGACATGACGAAAAAATGACAAAACGCCCGATTGGGAGACAATGCGTCGCCCATTCGATACGTTCAGTTTAATGGTATCGTTTATGTAGTCAGTTCTAAAGCTTCAGAAGCGGTTGGAAACACTGCTATACTCCCTGTCCAGAATGACCGCAAGTAAAATCTTGCGGTCATTCGGAAGGAAATTCTTATAATTACTTAACTTCGACTTTGGCGCCGGCAGCTTCGATCTTTTTCTTGATGTCTTCTGCTTCTTCCTTGGTCACGCCTTCTTTGATAGGCTTAGGTGCGCTTTCGACCAGGGCCTTCGCTTCTGCGAGGCCAAGACCGGCTACAGCGGCACGGACTTCCTTAATGACGCCGATTTTGTTTGCTCCGACTTCCTTGAGGATAACATCAAAGGTCGTCTTTTCTTCTGCGGCTGGAGCTGCTGCTCCACCACCTGCTGCGGCGGCTACGGCTACTGGAGCTGCGGCGCTTACGCCCCATTTTTCTTCGAGAGCTTTTACGAGCTCAGCGACTTGGAGAACGGTAAGTCCGCTCAATTGATCTACGATTGCGTTTGTATCTGACATATTATGCTTTCTTTCGGTATCGTCGCGCCTCGAAGCCTCAAGGCATTTAAGATTTTACAGCTGTAAAACCGACGAGGAACCTTGTTTGTTTTGTGGATCCGGGGACGTGGCTTCCTACGCCCCGGAAAATGTTTAAATTATTTAGTTTCTTCAGCAGCAGGAGCGGCTGGTGCGGCTTCCGTAGGAGCAGCGGCCGTGGTTTCTTCCGCAGGAGCGGTTGCCGCTGGAGCTTCTTCTTTCGCAGCTTCCTCTACAGCAGGAGCGCTCTCTTCGGCAGTGACTCCACCCGTCTTCGCATTGAGCACGCGGGCCAGGCTTGCGGCTGGCTCGTTGAGCGTGCGTACCAGTTTGCTCGCAGGTGCGAGGAACAGTCCCAGAAGCTTCGCACGGAGAACATCCAGCGTAGGAAGTTCGGCAAGTTCCTTGATCTGCTCGATCGTGATAACCGCATTATCAAGAACACCCAGACGCATCACAGGCTTCTCAAACTCTGCTGCAAATGTTTTTACGACTTTCGCTGCGGCGCTGACATCGCGCTCGCCCACGACCACGGCAGTCTGGCCGTGAAGTTCTCCGAGATCAGGGATTCCCGCTTCTTTCGCAGCAAGGCGAAGCATCGTATTTTTTACCACGCGGCATTCGGCTCCCACTCCGGCAAGGCGCTTGCGCAGCTCGCTGAACTGGTCAACCTTTAATCCCGTATAGTCGGTGATAAGGAGGTATGGCGAAGAATTCAACTTCGTCGTCAAATCTGAAATGATAGTAGCTTTTTCGGGTCTCATGATGAATGTCTCCTGTTAGCCTTTCACGATTGCTGCGGCATCGAGGCGCAGGCTCGGTGTCATCGTTGCGCTGACGCTCGCGGTTTCGATAAATGTTCCCTTCGCCGTCGGAGGACGCGCCTTGGAAACGGCTTTGATAACTACCGAAGCGTTTTCAACAAGCGCTTCTTTTGCAAACGAAGCCTTGCCTACGGGAACAGAAACATTCCCGTTCTTATCGAGTTTGAACTCCACACGACCAGCCTTCACTTCCTGAATCGCCTTCGCTGTATCGTCGGTTACCGTACCCGTCTTGGGATTCGGCATCAAACCGCGAGGTCCGAGGACTTTTCCAAGCTTACGCACTTCGGACATCGCCGCTGGCGTCGCAATAGCGACATCGAAATCGGAGAATCCTTCCTGACATTTTTTGATGAGGTCTTCAAAGCCCACGAACTCCGCACCCGCAGCCGTAGCCGCTGTGGCGGAAGCACCTGTGGCGAATACCATCACTCGCACATTTTTTCCGCTTCCGTGAGGAAGGGGGCAAGTGCCGCGGACCATCTGGTCGGATTGCTTGGGATCGACTCCGAGATGGAATGACACCGTGACCGTCTGGTCAAATTTCGGTGCGGGAAGATCCTTGAGAATAGTGATCGCCTCTTCGAGTGCGTAGCGTTTCGTGCGATCCACCTTCTCGGCGGCGGCACGGTAGCGTTTACTGCGTTTTTGTGTCTTCATAAATTTTGCAGTTCAATCGTCCCCTGCTTTTCAGGCAGACTCCTGCGGTTGTTGGTTGTTTAGGCTTCGATCTCGATACCCATCTGACGAGCCGTTCCCGAAATCGTCCGGAAAGCAGCTTCTTCATTACGGGCATTCATGTCTTTCAACTTGATCTTGACGATATCCATCACCTGTTTCTTGGTAAGCTTGCCGACCTTTAGCTTATTCGGTTCCTTGGAACCTGCCGCAATGTTCGCTGCTTTCTTCAAGAGGATCGCTGCTGGTGGCGATTTCGTGATG
>JBDTJR010000210.1:0-11376 GCA_039935735.1 Chthoniobacterales bacterium
GGTAATTTGTGAACAACTTGTGAAAAACTAATTTTGGATGGAAGAAATCCGTCATTTTTAAAATTGGATGCATCGCATTTCTTTAAGAGAACGCAGCAAGTCAGCATTTTTTCATATTTTTCCAAAAAAAGCCGTTCTTGCCGGGGATAAAACACAGTGCTAAAACGATTTTTATGGAACCCTCCTCTACTGATGATCGGCTTATCAAGCGCTGCAATCTCTTGAAACTTGCGGTAACTACCGCACCCGGACTAAAGGCACTCGAGGTGTGGTACCCGAAGTTTCGTAAGGAGATGAGTTAATGCGCATTCCGATTCTTAAAGGAACGATAAGGCGTCGTCTTTTAGTGAATTTCCGCGCGGATCCAGAGATCGTAAAACGACTTATTCCAGAACCGTTTACTCCAAAACTCCATAATGGCTTTGCCATTATCGGAATTTGCCTGATCCGTCTGGAGCATATTAGGCCGCGTTTTCTACCGGAATGGCTTGGTTTTTCGAGCGAAAATGCTGCGCATCGTATCGCTGTGGAATGGACGGATGCGGAAGGAGATCTTTGCGAGGGAGTTTTTATTCCAAGACGCGATAGTGGATCGGCTTTGAATCGTTTTGCAGGAGGCAGGATTTTTCCGGGACAACATCATCCCGCATCTTTTTCGATTCGTGATGACCTGAAACATGTTGATTTCAATATGCAAGCTATAGATGGCTCCGTGTCAATGCGTGTTGTCGGCGAAGAGAGTGAGACATTGCCGGCATCCTCTTGTTTTTCTTCGTTGGCTGAAGTTTCCGAATTTTTTGAAAGTGGTAGTCTGGGTTATTCCGTAACGAGAGACGATCAGCGTCTGGATGGTCTTATCTTACGCACTATAGACTGGCGCATCGCGCCCTTTCAGGTGTCGGATGTTTACTCCAGCTTTTATGAAGAGCCGAAATATTTTCCGGCCGGTAGTGTCGAATATGATCATGCACTTATTATGCGAAATATTCGACACGAATGGCACTCTGCGGGTGATCTTTGCTGTAAGACACGAAGCTAATATTCGGAAATTATTGGAAACTCTTATTAATCGTCTTTCTTTACATCGGATTTAATGCCAATAAACTGAAGCGGATTTCGAAAATGAAGACGGATAATTTTGTAAAATGGGGTCTTATTTTGTTGGGACTGGCGATGTGTGTTCCGCTCCGTGCAGCGGATGAAGAGATGCCATTTGGGGATGTTGCGGATGCAGATTATGCACGCTTTGCGGAGTTTGCAAAGAAGGTGAACTTCGATGTGCGCGGAGACATGGAGAAGATCTGCAAAGGTGATCACGAGGCATTGGCCCGATTATTCAAATTTTCCCTGAATATTAAATCGCTCGATGAAAATGCGACTGCCTACCGGCAGATCGTGTATAGCACGATGTTGAATATTGGTGAGGTGATTCCACCGGAAACCTATTTGAAAATTCTTAACGGCCAATCGCCTGAAGTGCGGCAACGAGTGAAGGATTTTTTGTATTATCCATTTCTAGAACTTCCGAGTGAACGTCGAAAGCAGGTAGAAGCTGACACCACGAGGGATCTTCCCACGCTGTTTCCAAAGGGCTATCAATTTGCGCATAACGATGCGCTATTTGCGAACCTTCCCAAATCAGGCGCAGTGCAGTAACGGTCTCCGGATCAGATGATTTACTGCTTCAGGTCTCAAGGCTTTGCCGGCGTTCCTTTTTCCTCCTGATGCAGTGGCATCTGAGCAGCAGCGTTGCAAATCACACATTCATCGTCCGCGGAGTAGGAAGGAGCATAATCTTTCAGAGTGCCGTTTTTAGAGAAGGACTCGAGTAACTGCGCACCACTTTTGCGGTCTTTTTCGATCTTGTGAAGGAGTTTGTTCCGGTCGTCGACCGAGAGATTCATTTTATCCATGCGGTAGCTGATCCAAAGATTGACGAGGGAATATAAGGCCTTGAGACGGTCTTTCGGGTTTTCAGAATGCAGAAGCTTTGACGTTTCAGGTAGCAGACCATAACCGAATGTGCGTTGCTCGGTTTGGTAATTGTGGAGTTTGAGAGAGGTGAATTGAGGCCGATTTTTATAAGTTTGTATGGCAAATAAAGTGGGTGAACAGATTGGGCAGGCATAGATGAAATTAACGTAGGATTTTTCGTCATTCTGTAGCAGCAACGCATCGACATCTGTATCGGACACGCCTTCGTGATACAGTCCCTCCAATACGGCGAAGAAAATAAACTGATAGGTTTCCGAAAAATTATGATCTTCCGAAGGCATTTTGGAAGATTTTGAATCGGGAGTGATTGAGGGTGTCAGAGTTTGCCTTATCTCGGTAAGGACCTTTGCAGAAAGAGGTATTGTTGTATCCGGATTTGGGCGGACAGGAAGTGGAGCTCCGAGAGTGTTTATTGGCTGACTCTGAAGAAATTTCAAAGAAGCCTGCTTCGTACGAGCGGGAAGTAATGGAAACAAGGGATGATCTTTTTCGATCGATGATAGGGAAAATAACAGGAAGGGTTTTTCCTGCGCTTCCGGTTTCAATACGGTGAAAATCCTATCATGGGTCATACTTGCCATGTAAGTGAGATCGGCAATGGTTCCCGCGTGAGTTTTGCGATCCATGAAAATCAACACGGGAACGTTTCTGCCATCGTGTACGGATGCCTCGGCAAGCCATGCGCGAGCGCGGGACATCGTATATTCTTTTTTGTTGATATACAGCACCCTATCATCCGAGTCATCGACATAGATTTCGATGGCGGATATCGGCGTTTTTTGCAGAGCGGCAGGAGATTGTGCAAATCCTGCTAACAGGCCGAATCCATAAAATGTAGCGGTGAGCAGGAGGTATCTCATAATGATATTTATAAGCATTTTCGTTGCGCCAGGGAAGTATGATCGAGGAAGGCTCTAGAGGTTGAGTTTTGCGATGCTCTTCGTATTCTGCGGTGAACGTGCGTGGTGTCTTTTGGCAATACAAGCAACCGTTTAGCACATGAAGGAGGAGTAGAGGTGAGTGATCAATATCGGAAGCACAAATGCAGAACGCATGCTTTTGCTGGTGGTGGCGGTTATGCGATGACCAAATCCGCGTTTATAGGAATCGTAAAGCGACTATCTAGCGATTCGCAAGGCATCAACGATTAATAACGTGCAGCCTACTCCGATCAATACGGAGATGAATCCTGATTACGGCATGGTAGCCTATCTCGCGGGACCGGAAGCGGCTTATGTGATAGTAGCCAGTCTGACGATCGACGATGGCTTCAGTGCTTGAGCAAGGATCAGGCTTTGTTGCGTTTGCGCGTTAGGACTAATACCAAACCGCCAATACCCAGAAGCGCCCACGTGGTGGGCTCGGGAACAGCGGTGTAGGTATACGTTACCGTGCCGTTGGTGAGCGATGCAGTGGTGACAGAATTTGAAATCGAGACGCCTGTGGTGACCGGGGTTAAGGAGGTAGAGCTTAGCACTTGGTTCAAAACGTAGCTCCAGTTACCATTTCCGATAAAGCCGATAAGATCGCTGGTATAGGAATTCTCATTGCCATCAAATGTATATGTCGTGGTATCAACGCCACTTTGATGGGCGTCTACTTCATGGGGGTCGGTAGTATGTGACAGGCCGACATTCAATACTTCTGTGCCAGAAGGCATCTCGACTTTAAAACTTCCTCCAAGGACAATTTGTACAGTGGCGTTATCGTCACTGCTATTGGAGATCGTGTTAGCAGATACGACCGAGAGATCATAGGTGATCTCGACTTTCGTCAGAGTGCCGAGAGAGGAATCAAATTGCTCCACAAATCCCGTGGTGGGAGATTCCACACCAACACCCAGTGATGGTGTTGTGAGGGAAAAGGTTTTTTCGACAGTATCGGCGCTTGCACCGGAAACGAATAAGAGAGTAAGCGCAGCCAACGAGGGGAGATATTTTAATCGCATAGGAAAGGGGGAAAGAACCTGACTAGGTAGAATGCAATGGTGATTCAAGCAAGATGAAATTCAGAAATTTAGAGTTATAAATCCTTATGAATCTAGGACTTCACTACCAGGACGGGGCAGGTGGCATTTTCGATCAGGATGGTGGCACTGCTGCCGAAGTGGAGCTCCTCTTCGGATTTGGATTTAGTGCCAAGGACGATGAGCTGATGCTTATCTGCCCTGACCTGCTGCAGGATGGCACTTGCCTTTGCGTTGCCTCGTAAAGTTTTTGCAATGACGTGAACGCCTTCCCGTAATCCGAGTGCGCGGATATCGGCGATAAGGGAGCGACCTGCGCGGAGCAGATCCGAGGGGCGGCGAAATAATGCGTTATCGGGAGAAACTGAAACATGGAGTGCGGTAATGGATGCCTTGCTGCCTTTGGCGATTGCCATGGCAACTTCGGCGCCGAGGCGGGAGTAATCTGCGCCCGTTGTGGGTACCAAAATGTTTGTCAGAGTGACGTTGGCGGTGGGTTTGTAGTTTTTGGGTTCGAATAAAATGGCGACTATGCCGGGAAAGTCCTGCAGGATTTTTTGAATGGCTTCCTTGTGTCGACTGGATGCGGCGCTCAGGCACATTCCGAGAAACAACATACCGTAGCCATTTTTTGATTCCGCGAGAAGCGTGTCGGCAATGGCGTCTTCGGTAGCGATCTTATCCGCGGAAGGGGTAATCACAGATACTAGTTCGCGAACTGAAACCGTTTCCGTGTCTGCTGCTGCTGCGGCAGCATCTAGGGGATGATCCGTTTCCACTTTAGCGGCTGCACGCGTCTTTTGTTTCAATTCGGCCTTGATGACTTTCTGTGCGGTTTCTACGACAAGCGCAGAGAGAGCGAGATATTCTTTCCCATCATCAGATTTTTTGGTTCCCGTAAGATCCACGACGGTGGTGCTGATCTGTCGTGCACCAATGAGCCAGCCGACAACATGCGCGGCGAAGCGATCGGTTTGACTGCCGTCCAGCCCGACAAGGATGCGCTCGATTTTAGAAAGGAAGTCTTTCTCTTCGGCGGCTTCAGTATCGAGGCGTTGCTTTTCCTCCTCACGGATTGGCACGCGGGAAAGTGTCCAGCGCAGGAGAGGTGGCATAATGAGTGTGGTCACCACGGCCATGAGCACGATGATGGTGAAGAGCGATTGATTCAGCACGCCGATGGAAAGCCCGATGGTGGCAAGGATGACTTCCGTGGACCCTCGCGCATTCATGCCGAGGCCGACGGCGAGAGATTCCGGGTGGTTGAGTCCGCTAAGGCGTCCACCGAGGTAACAACCCCCGAGTTTTCCGATACTGGCAATGAGGATGAGAAGCAGCGTGAGCTCGAGCAGGTGAGGATCGACGAGCACCTTGAGATCGATGGAAAGTCCTGCAACGCCGAAGAACACGGGCATGAAGAGGGCGACGATAAGGCCGCGGAGTTGCTCATCGATGTGTTTTGTCAAAATAGGTGATTGCCCGATCATGATTCCTGCCATGAAGGCCCCAAGCACGGTATGGACGCCGATGCCATCTGTGAGGAGCGCGAGCCCCAGCATTAGGAGTAGGATGACACTGATGACGGGCATCTCTCCGGTGAAGTTGTCATTCGACCAGCGGATGATACGTGCAACCCATTGTCGACCGATGGTGAAACAAAACAGCAGAAATAGTGCCGTGCCGCATACGCTGAGAAGTAACGGGGTGACGACAATTTTTCCGTGTGCAGCAAGCCCGCTGATAAACGCTAGAAGTATCCACCCGATCGTGTCGTCAAGAATTGCCGAGGCGAGAATGACCTGGCCGAGACTGCGTCGGAGATAATCCACCTCGCGTAACACGGCCGCGACAATTTTCACTGAGGAAATCGAAAGCGCGGTCGCCAGAAAAAGCGAAGTGAGCATCCGCCGTGCGGGGTCGGGCAGGATGCTATCGGGCAGCATTTCCCCAAGCGCATAACCGCAGGCGAAAGGAATAAGAATTCCCGCTGCCGAAGTGAAGACCGCTGTGCGGCGAACGCGTTTTACCAGCGCAAGATCTGTCTCCATGCCCGTGAGTAGCAGTAGCATGAGCACTCCAAGCTCTGCTACGGCGGTAAGCATTTGTCGATCCGCACTCACAGCGGGGAAAATGAAATGCTGAGCCGACGGCCAGATCGCGCCGAAGATGCTCGGCCCGAGGAGAATTCCCGCCAGCAATTGCCCGATGACCGCAGGCTGCTGGATGCGTTGCATGACTTCGCCAAACAGACGCCCCACAAGAACCAAAAGTGCAATCTGTGTAAAAAAGATCGTCAGCTTGTGGTCTCCATGTCCGCTAACTGCCGCGAGAAGTAAGAGGTGGAGAGGATGAGGTAACATGAATGGGCGACGAAATCACGATAGCAGGACACCAGTGGTTTCCTCAATCACCAATAGCTACACAGAGTATAGGAAAGTCACCCGAGAGATTACTAAGGGAAATTGAATCACCGATTGACGGAGGACATCATGGATTCGGGATAGCGGGCGCCGGTGAAAACGTGGAGGGGAAATGTTTCGCTGATTTCCGTGAGTTCATCGGGCGTGAAGGTGATATTGATGGCACTCATGTTTTCCTCGAGGTATTTGAGACGTTTGGTGCCGGGGATGGGAACGATGTTCGTTCCCTGTGCCATGACCCAGGCGATGGCGAATTGTGCGGGGGTACAGTTTTTCTTTTTCGCGAGAGACTTGATGGTTTCGGCGAGCTTGAGGTTCTCTTTCATTGCGTCTTCCTGGAAGCGGGGATTGGCGCGACGCATGTCTTTTTCGCCAATGTCGGAGACGCTCTGGATGGCGCCGGTGAGGAAACCACGGCCGAGCGGACTAAAGGGGACGAAAGTGACGCCGAGTTCGAGGGAGGCAGTGAGGACACCGTTGGGTTCGGGATCGCGCGTCCAGAGGGAATACTCGCTTTGCAATGCCGCGATGGGGTGGATGACGGAGGCGCGGCGAAGCGTGTCCGCGCTTGCCTCAGAGAGGCCGATGGTGCGGATTTTTCCCGCATCGATGAGCTGAGACATTGTATCGACGGCTTCTTCGATAGGGCGCTTGGGATCGACACGGTGCTGGTAAAAAAGATCGATGCAGTCAATGCCGAGGCGGCGGAGGCTTTCGTCGCAGACTTTGCGGATGTTTGCAGGGCTGCTGTCTTCATGGGTGGAGGTGCGTGTGCCGGGATCGATGTGGAAGCCAAATTTCGTGGCGATGACGAGATTTTCGCGGTTGGTTTCGCGCAGGAATCGACCGATAAGTTCTTCATTCGTATAGGGACCGTAGACCTCGGCGGTATCGAGGAAATTTCCACCGAGGTCGACATAGCGGTGAAGCACGCGCATGGACTCTGGATCGTCTGGCGAACCATAGGCGTGCGACATGCCCATGCAACCAAGTCCGAGGGATGAGATTTTAAGGGGAGTACGGCCGAGAGTGTGCTGTTTCATAAATTAGCGGAATTGAGGAATTGCGATAGTCGGAGTCGGTGTGAGTGAAGTCGAAGCGCTTGGAGAAGGCATTGGAGATCCCAATGTCGAAATATTTGGCGAGGGTGAAGGCGAATCTGAGGGGGAGGGATATCCCCACGTCGAAATAGCAGATGATGGAGAAGGAGAGTCCGGTGAGGAATTACCCGACGAGGTCGAGTAAGTTGGTGTTGAGGATGGAGCTGAAGTCTCGCTGGGTAAAGGAACAAGGAGGGGAAGTTTTGTGATTTCGACGCCACCGAACCAGGAGATAGTGACGCGGTAGGTCCCGGTTTCAACGTCGCGTGGTGGGGCGAACTCGACCCATTCGTAACCGATGGCAGTGTCGGATCTTGTCCAAATATATTGACTATATTTCAGGCCATTGGTGTCACAATATTTTTTGAATGCGTTTTCTGCGGTATCACGAAAGATTGCGCTCTGATACGTTAAGTAGGAAACGAAAACAACGACGAGAATGAGAAAACCCATCAGGAAGCGACTACGCTTCCAGCGAAAAGGACGGGTCATGCGGCTCAGCCTCATAAAAAGATGAACATAGGATTAACCAAGGAGACAAAAATGCCAAGTCTGCGATTCTTTCATGATGCAGATATTGATAGAAATCATAATTTCGCTCCTTCGGGGACATCGAGAGCAACGGTGTCGTGAAAGACTTCCTTTCCTTTGTACTTTGCTTGAAGGTCGAAGGTGGTGATATCAGGCGGGACACTTTCAAGTACCATGACATAACGGTACATGCCAGGCGTTCCGGTGTCTTCAAAGGACTGACTCTTGAACTTGATGGTTTTCGGTACCATATTACCCATTTTATTTTTCGCGAGGATACGGAAGACGAGATTCGGTGCGAGAGCTTCGCGCGAGACGCCGGAAGCATTGATTGTCCAGTTTAATGTGACGCCTGTAGAAGTGACCTGCTTGCTTTCTAGCTGAACTTCGCAAAGCGGCGCTGGTGGCGGCGGCGCGAGTGGGCGTGGGGAATACTCATCAATGAGCTTCTGGGAAACCTCACTTTTCGGAATCATGACGATGCTGTCTTCCGTGCAAAACCATGCGTAGTCGGCTTGCAAGGCAACGGCGTCGATGAGCGCAGAAACTTTGGTATTCTGCATATGCAGGGTGATCTTCGGCTCTGGTGTATGGTTATGCGTGGAGGATTTAAGGACAAACTCAGGGAGGGCGGAGCGTGGCAGGGTGGCCTTTGCGCGCTTGCCAATGCTGCTGAAGGCGTCCCACAGCGATGCGTCCTTTACGTTAAAATCCGCAAGAACGGCGGTATCGAGTTTCGTGCGGGCATCAGTTTTTTTATCCGGTGAAAATTCCGAGGGATAATTCTGCGCATGTGCGAGCGAGGCAAGAAGGCAGAGGAAAACGAAAAAATAAGCGGTAAACTTCATTGGGATCCTGTGGGAGTGACTGATTCGACTTTCGGGTGGCCGATCCATGGGATAGTAACGCGGTAGTCAGGGGGTTTATCTCCTGCGGAATAAATAATCGAGTCATATCCAGCTTCGCCGGCGGAGCTTATGAAGTGATAGGCTGAAAAATTCATTTTGTGTTCATCGCAATAAGTTCTAAATGCCCTGTTGGCTTTAGGAAAAGTGGAGCTACTAGTATAGATAATAAAAAACTAACGCAAAGGCGGCAATTGAGGTGAGGGCGCGAATCCATTTGGCTTTATGTGGTGGAGCGGGGACTGAAATGTTTTCGGATTTTGTTTCGGAAGAGGTAGTCATAGTCGAGAAGGATTAATAGGGCGGCCATTCCGGAATCCGGGGTATTTGGGATCAATGCCCGAGGTATCCCAGGTAATTTCGACGTCACACTTAAAGCGGCGGCGAAATTTCGCGGCATATTTTTTATAGCTGCGCATATCGCGGGCGTGCATGGCGGTCGTGAGGAGTTCCAGATAGGCATCGCGCTCCTCAGGATAGTAGCGGATGATCTTGCCGTATTCCACGATGGCCTCGTCGAGACGCTCTTCCTTTTCGTAAAAACGTGCGAGATTGTAACTGAGAGGAGGCTTGGAGTAGCGGGCATTCAAAAAAAAGATACCGCCGAAAAAATTACTAATGGGCGATGCAATGACACGTACAACTTCTGGAGCTACGAGAAAGATGCCGAACATCATAATAGCAAAGCCAAACAGGGCGGCGGCGAGAACATGAAGTGCTGTACCTCCTGCGGCGAGTTTGAAGAACACCTTAACAGCAAAATACAGGCAAACGGGCGCGAAGAGCCAGCGGATGATGCCGGAAGGATTCATGATGCGGGCGACCCGGCTGGGAAAGTGACAGATTTCCCTAAGTGATAGTGCCGGAGCGGAAAGCGCATACGCAAAAAATAGCGTGGAAGTTTGCTTAGAGGCAAGAAGAGGAATCGCTATTCTATTGATATTCGGGTGTGAGTGTCTCGGAGGGGTATTGGCCAGCGTAAGCTTCGAGAAGCGGTGTGAGTAGTTCCTTGAGCGCGGCATCCTTGTCCGGCATCGGGTTCATGAGCGAGGCTTCGATTGCGTCATCGGAGACCTGCTGGATGCGACCGGCGATGGTGCCCGCCGGGGAATCGGTGCGTGTAAGAAAAAGCATCCCAAGGTGGGAAGAGCCACCATAAAAGGGAAATTTCACATTGGAATACTTGCCTGGCATCTGCATCGCGAGGGACTGCAGAGTATGGAGTGCAGAGTGTGCAAATGGAATCCGCATCAGGCACACATGCTTACGAATACTGTCCATGGCGTCCATAGCTTAACTTACTCCTGTTTCCCACAAAGGTCAAAATATTGCCCAAAACGTGATGCGGAGACGCTTGACTTTCGAGGGCATTGGACGACACATAAGAGGAGAAATACCCAAACATCTTTACCCTATGAGCGATTCCTATCAAAACCCTTACGTTGTCGTAGCAAACTCTCCTGAAGCGGAGCGCAGCCAGTTTATCCGCCGCGTTTACATGCACTTGGCGCTGGCGATTATGGTTTTCACAGGAATCGAGGCGGCGCTGCTGCATTCGCCGCTCGCAGCCCCATTGACAGGCCTGCTGACCACGGGGAAATATGGATGGTTGATCGTGCTGGGCGTATTTATGGGGGTATCATGGATTGCGTCGAGTTGGGCGCAGTCGAATACCAGCAAAGGGATGCAGTATCTCGGGCTCGGGCTGTATGTGGTAGCTGAAGCAATCATCTTTGTGCCATTGCTCTATATCGCGGAGCGTTGTGCGAAAGGTCCCGTGATCTCGCAGGCGGCGATGCTGACGATCGGGTTGTTCCTCGGGTTGACTGCCATCGTGATGCTGACGAAGGTGGATTTCTCATTCCTACGCGGTGTTTTGATGATTGGCGGATTTCTTGCTATAGGCTTCATCATCGCATCCATTATTTTTGGATTTAATTTTAGCCTGCTCTTCGCAACGTTAATGGTTGGGTTTGCCGGCGCATCGATTCTTTATAATACGTCGGCGATTTTCCGTCAGTACGGTGCGGACCAGTATGTGGCCGCTTCTCTCTCGCTCTTCGCCTCGGTGGCGTTGCTCTTCTGGTATATTCTCCAGATTTTCATCATGCGTCGGGACTGATCTCACGCTCTCTCGGGGTTGGTAAGCGCTAAGTCTGTCTCGACTTCGCGCTGGATGGGGGTAGAGTTTTGATATGAGTGAGCAGCGACAGAAATATCCTGTGATACTCCGTGTAGGGCATGCACTGATAATGCTTTGGTTTGTTTGTGTTTTTTTATTAATAGTATCGGCAGGTTTTGCTAGTCGTTTTCCTTTACCTGAGACAATTTATGGGCCCTGTATAACACTTGACGTAGGGGGCATACTCTTGGCCGGCGCCGGTGTGTTTTTAATCGCGCTGATTTTCCCCGTTTTGCATTTTGACTGGGTAAGTCGGCATCGCAAAGGATCGATAATT
>JBDTJR010000211.1:0-6664 GCA_039935735.1 Chthoniobacterales bacterium
GGTGGGGAAAACCACCAGCAGAAGGGTTGAGGTAATGGCACATAGGAACATGCCCGTCGCCATTAAATAATATCGTCTAAGATAGGGTAAAACTCGGAAAAAAACGCTCATTAGGACGGTGTAAAGAATTGAGCAGTTTTTTCAAAAAGCGATATTTTTTGAAAAAAAACGAACACAACAGAGTTTCAGGAGAGTTTTTCAGTCAGAGGGCTCAAGGTTTTTCGATGGTTCGTAAAAGTTGGCATGGCACCTGCTTATAGTTTTAGAAAATGAAAATGCGTAATCTTTTTTCTCAACAAATGGCCGGAGGTTTGGGCGTCGATCGTGGAGGGTTTCAACTGCTCATAGCCGTGATTGTTGCGTTGCTTTTTATAGCCACTGTCAAAGCTGAGGATGCAACGCCTGCTCCGACGCCTCCCGCAGCCAATATGGGTCAACGCGTCACGGATCTGGAGCAATACTTCCAGAATGCGAGTGTCGGCGGCCCTACCGGGACAACGTGGACTTCGAAGATTGCCGGTGTTCCTGGTCCTGGGCATAACGCGTGGCTCATGATTTCTTCGGCCCTGGTGCTTTTCATGACGCTTCCCGGCCTTGCTTTGTTTTATGGCGGTCTGGTTCGTCAAAAAAATATTTTGTCCGTCATGGCCCAGTGCCTTGGGATGGCCGGGTTGGTCACCATCATCTGGTGGGCCTGTGGGTATAGCCTTGCGTTCGGAAGCAGTTTTACGCCGGATCGAACAAAGCCGAGTCTGCTGGGAGCGATCCTGGGCGGAACGGAATACTTTTTCCTCAACGGCGTCGGGGGCGCACCGAATACGGATTACTCCTACTGGGTTTCCCAGAATATCTTTTCGATGTTCCAGCTCATGTTTGCGATCATCACTCCCGCGCTGATCGTGGGAGCGATTGCGGAGCGCATGAAGTTTTCCGCAGTGCTTCTTTTTTCCGCGCTGTGGATGTTCATTGTCTATCTTCCCATGGCGCACATGGTATGGGGAGTTACCGGGCTGATGAATGGTGTATGGAATGCCACTGCCTCTATCAAGGCGATTGATTTCGCTGGGGGAACAGTGGTGCATATGTCTTCCGGTTGGTCGGCCCTGATTCTTTGCATGATGCTGGGCAAACGCCTCGGATTCGGAAAAGAGCACATGGCGCCTCACAGTATGGTGCTTTGTATGGTGGGTACTGGAATGCTCTGGGTGGGATGGTATGGCTTTAATGCCGGAAGCGCACTGGCAGCGGATGGAATTGCCGCGAATGCCTTTGTAACCACGACGCTTGCCGCTGCGGTGGCCTCGTTTGTATGGGCAATGCTGGAGTATGCAATCCGCAAAAAGCCAAGCGTGCTTGGATTTTGCTCCGGTGCCGTGGCGGGGCTTGTCGTCATCACACCTTCCTGCGGATTTGTGACACCGAATGCGGCGGTCATTATCGGCATCTTCGCCGGTATCGTGCCCTTTATTTTCGTGATGAAATTAAAAGGTATTTTCGGTTACGACGATGCGCTGGATACGTTCGGGGTTCACGCCGTGGGCGGAACACTAGGCGCAATACTGACCGGATTTTTTGCGACGGCGGATGTGAACGCCAACTTGAAAACGAATCTTGCCGCGCTTGTCGGGAAGACCCTTTGGCTCGAGCAATTAAAAGCAGTAGCGCTCACGCTTGCACTTTCGATTATCGGCACCATAGTGATCGCCTCTATCGTTAAAGTTGTGATCGGACTGCGTCCTTCGGAGGAAGTTGAAACTGAAGGCCTCGATCTCGGCGAGCATGGCGAAGAAGGCTATATACTGGATCACCGTGTTTAAAAATTTACAGTAAAGAAAGAAGCACCCTATGAAAAAAATCGAAGCGATTATCAAGCCGTTCAAACTTGAAGAAGTGAAAGACGCATTGGCGGATCTCGGGATCGAAGGAATGACCGTCAGCGAAGTGAAGGGATTTGGACGCCAGAAGGGCCACACGGAAATTTACCGTGGCAGTGAGTATACGGTAGATTTTCTTCCCAAGATTAAAATCGAAGTCGTTCTGCCCGACGATCTCGTCGTAAAAGCCACGACTGCGATTACCAAGGCGGCGCGCACCGGAAAAATCGGCGATGGAAAAGTTTTTGTTTCTCCCGTGGATGAGGCGATCCGTATTCGTACGGAAGAAACCGGCGAGAATGCCGTTTGACATCCGACATTAAATAAGTGGAATGCTTCCATGGAATTGGAGGCAACTTCCCTTATTAAAATAGCGACTTGGATCCGTGCCGAAGACACGGAGTATTTTTCCCGCGCGTTCTCATCATTTCCCGACTTAACGCTTTGCGACGCTCGGGAGCAGGCGGTGGATGTGGGCACCTGTGACGGTCTTCTGCTAACAGGTGGCTGGGATATTAGCGGATGCTTTTTGAAGCAGGATAATATCGATGCTTCCCTGATCGAAGGTTCGGATGCCGTGCGCGATGCGTGGGAAATCGAAGCGGTGCGGGAAACTTACGCACGTAGACTTCCCATTTTCGTGATATGCCGGGGATTGCAGATTTTGAATGTCGCCATGGGTGGCACGCTTTGTTTGCACATCGAAGGGCATCGGCATTTCAAAGACGAAAACGCTCAGCCTCTTAAATATCTAGTGAATAGCCCTTACCAATTTGAGCGAGTGAACAGTAATCACCATCAAGCCCTCGATAAAGTCGCTCCGACTCTGGAAATCGAAGCCGTGCATGCTACGGATGGGATTATTGAGCAGGTGCGTATCCGCGATTATCCATGGGGTTTTGGAGTCCAATATCATCCGGAAAGAGACGTTTTTTATAGTTCTTTCTTTAAGGGATTTGCGAAGGCATGCCAGGATGCAAAGTTTGCTTGCGGTTCCCGAAAGATTTCCTAAAGGTGAGGTCTTCCCTTCAAGGCTCCTTTACAAATTTATGACCAAAACTTCCAAAAATAAAAACCAGCCGGAAATCCTTACTACAACGGTTGGCTCCTATTCACCCATCGACTGGCTCGCCGCTCTTCCCAGTGAACAGGCTGTTTTGGACGCTACTGCGGTAGTTATCCATACTCAGCGCAGGATGGGCATTGATTTGCCAACGGATGGTGAACTCTACCGTTTCGACGTCAATCACCCTGATACCAATGGGATGATCGAGTATTTCATCAGCAAAATGGGCGGGATCACCACTTCGGTGGGAATGACGCATGCTGCGCAGTTCCGCTCGAAGCAGGAAATGGGCTTTCGTCGTAAGCCAGCCGGTGTGGTTCTTGGGCCTATTACGGAAGGAACGCTGGATCTTAATGAAGATTGCGCCCGGTCAGCTTCCGTGGCTGGTGGTGATTTTAAATTCACGCTTACCAGCCCGTACATGCTGGCTCGCACGCTTCTGGATTGCCATTACAACAACTTTGATGAACTCACCATGGCGATTGCCGATGTCATCGCGGACCAGGTCGGAAATCTTCCCTGCGCCTGTGTCCAGGTCGATGAAGCGAACGTCCCCGGAAGCCCCGAAAAAGCGCCAATTGCCCAGAAAGCGATCAATCGTATCCTCGATAAAGTCAAAGCGCGCCGCGCGGTGCATTTCTGTTTCGGAAACTATGGGGGGCAGACCATACAGTCCGGAGATTGGCGTAAACTCGTCGATTTTTTAAATGGCCTGCATGCGGACCACCTCGTGCTCGAGCTTGCCCATCGCCCGGATGCCGATCTCGATGCGCTGAAGGAAGTGGATGCAAAAATCCAACTCGGTATCGGAGTCATCGATATCAAAGTCAACCATGTGGAAACACCCGATGAGGTGGCGTCGCGAATTGATAAAGCGGTAAAGAAAGTCGGCGAGGGCCGTATTGGCTGGGTTCACCCTGATTGCGGTTTTTGGATGCTGAAACGCTCCATCGCAGACAGAAAGATGGAAGCGCTTGTGCGTGGACGCGATAAGTATCTTGGACGGTAAGCACTTTGCGCTGCTTTGATGAATTTTTGTTGAAGCTGATTTCGAATTCTATGGTAAAGATGTGATATGAAGTCGCCTGTTTCCTCGACCGCACAATTGGCCGACCTTCTGGGTTTATCCCGTTGTACGGTATCGCGGGCGCTGAATAGTCACGAAGCGGTCAGTCCAAAAACCGCCGCTCGCGTAAAAGAAGCGGCGGACCTCCACGGGTTTTCTCCAAATATTCTTGGTCGTGGCCTGCGGTCAGGAAAGACGAACCTCATCGGTATTTGCCTGCCTCCCATCGTGGAGTATGCCCTGACTCAGAAAGTTTCACGGATGCACCACGCCATCGAGGCGCGTGGGTTTCACCCCGTTATGCAAATGACGGATGGCTCGAAGAGAGGTGAGAATGCCGCATTGGAGTCCTTTGCTGCCATGCGCTGTGCTGCAGTTTTCATGATCGCTTCTCATCTGGAGGCGACGGCTGCCGGCATGCGTAGCTTGGAGGCCAGAAAAATTCCCGCCGTCATGATCGATCCTGTGTACCCTACAACGCACCAATGGGTCAGCACGGACCGCGCATTCGCCATGGGGATTGCCCTGGAGCACTTTCATCAACTTGGCCACCGGCAGCTTGTCTTAATGGGTTTTCAAAAAGCCGGCGCGTATAGTCCACAGAGAATTGCGGGTTTCCAGAAAGGCTGCAAAAAACTCGGTTGGTCTTTTGAGAGGGATATCGTCTTCATGCTCCACCCCCTTGTGGAGGTTAGTGATTTTGCCGCTGGTTTTGCCTTGGCGGAAGAATATCTTGCCCTTCCACAGGCGGAGCGAATCCCTGCGATTTTTGCCATTAATGACAATGTCGCACTCGGCGCGATTCATTATTTGAAATCCAAAGGCATTCGTATCCCGGAGGATATTTCGATTATGGGAAGTGATAATGCTGCTTTCTCCTCTTATGTGGATCCAGCTTTGACAAGTCTCGACTTCCAGCCCACTCAGCTTATTGACAATGCCCTGGAGCTATTGCCAGCCACTGCAATGGGGCACGCTCCCTCTCAGGACCCTATCAGTGTTTGCCCTCAATTGGTGGTTCGTAAATCTACGGCTGCTCCGCCTGCTCTTTAGGTTTTAAGAATAAAGAAGAATAAAGTGCTTTTTCTTAATAGGATTTTCGTTCGCAAAATCCTAATTTTCAACTAGTTATAAATTCTTAATAAGAACTCAACGGATAGTTCAAAATAATCTGTTGGTTTTTTGCACGTGTCACACACATATTACATATTAGGGTCGGTCCTCCAACCAACTTCTGTTTCCCCATGAAAATAAAAACACTCATCTTCAACATTACTGTGCTTTGCATGGTGACGCTTGGATCCCAGGCAAATGCAGCTCTCATTGCAGAGACCTATTCGAGCCCCACATCAGGAAGCGTGGATTGGGCAGCGGCCACTTGGAGTCCTGCAGTAGTCGGCGGACCTAATAATGGTGGAGGCAATACCTATAATGCGACGATTAATCATACTACGTCGGATAATTTAATTCTTACGACGAGCAGTGACATTACCGTTCAGGGATTGGCGCTCTCGGTTTCTTCGGGTTCCGTAAATTTTAATCTCGGAGGAAACTTCACGCTTTCTTCAGGCTCAGGCCTCATCTCTAACATCGCGAACAGCACAGGCAGCGCTTCCAATCTGGTGATCAATTTGAATGGACATACCATGGATTTCTCCACGAACAGCACTTACTCCCATGTTGGGTATGATGCAACGAATACAAACTATACGATTAATTCAAGCACTGCGGGCGGTATCTTTAAAATAGGCAATCCTCAGTCATACGTTGCGCCCAGCTTTGTATTTGGAAATAATGTGACCTTCCAGTTTGCCGCCAGCACATCTCCGTATATTTACACTTATAATGAAACTTTCGCTGCCAATTCCACTTTGCAGATCGTCTCGGCTGCAAGCGGCGCTCAGTGGGCACCTATGATAGGAGCCGGACCGAATACAATTGGTGGTAATGTCATTATTGGTGATGGCACCACAACGAATAATATTGAGCTTTATGCTTCATCATTGAGTGCCGTTTATTTGAACAGATTAGCCACGATAAATGGAAACTTTACGCTTACCGCTAACAGCAACATCACAATGGGCGACACCCTATCCAGTTCCACCGGTATTGTTGGGATGAAAGTCGGTGGAGATTTTACGGATAACAATACCGCCACTGGCACCTATAATGGCATCCTGCCTCGTTATGCAGGCCCTGTAAATACCGTTATCTATTTAAACGGCGGAGCGGGGCCAGGCAACGAACATTCGCTTACTATTAACCGGACATTAGCAGCCTCTTCGCTGGGAAATGTAACCACCTTTCAGGTTGGAGATGGAACAACGGCTGGGAACATTAAGCTGGGCCATAATTTAAATACCGCAGGAACTTTTACCGTCCTTAAGGGTTCCCGCCTTAATCTTGGCAATTATACTTTGACTACCGGAGGCAATCAGGCGGCAACAAGCGGAGCGGATGTAGGATGGGCAGTCGCTCAGAACAGCATAACAATTCAGGCTGGTGTTGGTGGCGTCAATCCTACCCTGGCTTATACTTTCGGAAATGCTGGAACGGGATTACTTAATTCCACGGCTGGAACGGTAAGTCTTAATACTTTCAACCTCGAATTAAATTACGATGCCTCAGGTTGGACGACTGGCAATATTCTGCTGGTTC
>JBDTJR010000212.1:0-11628 GCA_039935735.1 Chthoniobacterales bacterium
CCGTGAATAAACAGCGCGAGCAGCAGTACCGGCAGCATCCAGTGCCAGTTGCTCCACCCCATCTTATGAAAGAGAAACCAGCACAGCGCACACGTCGCAAAGAAAAGCGCGAGCTGCGGAATCACCTGGCACAGACCGCGAAAGTCGCTCGTCTGCGTCAACTTCGACATCTCTGCCTTATCAACCTTGCAGCGATACCAGTTGATTTTGATCTTCTCATTCATATCCATATTGTAGCTCCCTTTTAGTTAAAGAGAATGTCCATTCTCCTGAAAAACATATCTATTTTAATATTCCGCTTTCCTGCTATAGATACCCCCTGGATGAGCAGATTGCGGAAATATTCCAGCCCCGACCCCTTTTCCGTATCCCGCATGCGGCTTACGGGCGATCCGAAAGCCTATCTCTTCGGGCAGGCGGTTTATCCTCTCAAGGGCTGCTTCCGCCGCACGCTTCAGGAGGATTTTCAGCTCATCGTCGTGCTCAGCGGCACAGTTCGCGTCAAGACCGGAAGAACACGCTACGAACTCAAGCCCGGCGACGGTATTTTACAACAACCAGGCCACCGCGAAGTCTACGAATTCTCGGAAACCGAGGAAACCAGCCACACATGGTGTCAGGTTTCTCCGCACGTTCTTTCTACAAAAGACAAACAACTCCTCAAGCGCGCCGTCGGTGTCTACAAAATCCCCGCCGCCGTTCACCTGCTCATCGAGGAAGGCCTCGCCGTGGAGGATCACACGCATGAAGCGATGCACTCCGCTATGCAGGCCCTTGCGCGTGCATGTCTCCTGCGTTTCGTCTCACATGCCTGCCTCATGGAGAAAACAAAGAACGACATTCCGCTCCACCCCGTGCTCGAGCGCGCGCTGGAAATTGTCGCCTCCGATTTCGCGCAACTCCACTCCGCCGAAGATCTCGCAAAGCGCGTCGGCATTTCCACGATCCAGCTCCGCGCTCTTTTCCTCCAGGCAAAAATGGAAAGCGCCTCCGCCATGATCTGGCGTCTCAAGACCGAGCACGCCATCCAGCTTCTGCGCAGCACCAGCCTCACTCTCGGCGAGATCGCCGACTACTGTGGTTACGCAAACGCCTTCCACCTCTCCCGCTCCGTAAAACGCCGCACCAGCTACTCCCCCCGCGAACTCCGAAACCGTGAGTGGAATAAGGATTCGCGGAAGTAGCTTTCACCTTGAGGCCAGCAATGAAGAAATTTCGCTGCTTTTGTAAGGGGACGCGACGGAGCATGTCCCTCCATAAGAGATCAAATTTGTAACTACGCATAATCCTTGCTTGTGGGCTCAGATGGAGAATGGAGCGCAGCGACATAGCCTGCCAACGCCAGCCCGAAGGGTGAAGCGAAGCGAAAGCAAACGTGCTTTGCTGGTCTACGACCACTCCTTACGGGCACGCTTTCAGCGTGGCGTCTCGCTTCGCTCGGCTGTCGCGTCCTTTCCAATGGAGGGACATCCTCTGGCATGTCCCATTATCGATTTCTCCCGGAAACAAATTAACTAAACTGCAATAACCCTTCTCTCCGCGGGAAAAATCATCTCTCTTATCGCTCTCTGTAAAATATTTCCTTCGTAAAACCCGTTTCAAAAACCCATTGACTTCGCCATGGCTTAACCTATGTAGATACAACTCTACTCGCTTTTCTTCTCCCAGAAACAAGACCCATTTCCAAAAACCACCCAATGACAACACATCTGTATCGTGTCCTCACACTCGGCCTCGCAGTGACTTTATTGACGAGCCCCGCGCTGAAATCCGCAGAGCACACCGCTAAAGGCGCTTCCTTTACCGCCTACCAGGCGGTGCCTGGTTTCCAACTGCCCCAGATCGTCCTGCAATACGATCCCGCAACAAAGTCCGGCGCAAACTGGGAGGAAGTAAAAGCGACTGAAGAGAAGTCCATGACAGATCCCAACATCATCGGCGCTGCGGCGCATTACCTGCATGACGGCCTTCAGCGCATGACGGGGAAAGACTTTCCCATCGTCAGCAGCAACGATCTTTCCAAGGGCATTGTGTTGACGCTTCTTAAAAACGCTTCCGTCGATATCCAAAAAGACCCCGAGGTCAAACGCGCCCTCGCAGAAGATCCGAAAGCTCCCTACGCGGCAAAAGAGGCGTTTTTTCTCCGCAGTGAAAAGGATCGTCTTCTGGTAGTAGCCAATACACCGGGCGGCCTCACCGCTGCGGTGGCAGAACTTCTCGAATCCGTGGACTATGAAGTTCTCGGCATGGGCGTGGACTGGATCAATGTGCCAAACCACCAGACAACTCCTCTGGTCTTCAAAATAAACCGCGCCGGACGGCCCAGCTTTTATATCCGCAAATTATGGGCGCACAGCGGTCAGCCCTACGGCTACGGCACGATCATAAAAGGACTTACCGATCCCACCGATGAATACGTCCCCAAAAGTTACATCCGCTGGTTGATCGGCACGCGCATGTATAGCGCATCGATGCCGGATTTCCCCGGACACGCGCTACAGCTCTACCGCAAAGAAATTTTGGCAAAAATCTTCTCCGCCGGATTACCCGAGGGATTTCTCGCGAAGATCAAGATCGGCCCGGAAGCCGAGAAGCCTGCTGCCAGTGAGGCCATGAAGGAAGTGACATGGGTGAATAACGACCCGAAGGGAACTCCCGGCTTTGAGAAGTTTTATTATTGCGATGGCAAGACCTGGAAGGAAAACGCGGGCTTCGCCAGTGTCGATGCCTCCTCGGACATGGTGCGCGAAATCATTTTCGCCGACATGAAGAAAAAGAGCGAAGCCTTTTTTACCACTTATCCCGATGAACTCTACATTTTCCCCATGGATACCGAGGACGGCGAAACCTCCGGTAAGCAACGGACTGAAACCATGGCGAAAAAGAACTGGTACCCCGAATATCTCGCGAAGGAAAAACTCCCCTTCGGTCGACCCTATATCCTGAATGGCTACAAGGGCCTGAATCAGCCCGTGGAAATCTGGGATGCCTCTTCGGAAAGCGATACCGCTTACGGCCTCGCGAACTATCTCCTCCATGAATACGACAAGTGGATTGACTCACTCCCGAAGGACCAGCAGGTCACCAGCGCCGGTAAATCCAAGAAGGCCCTCATCCGCGCCAGCCTGCAAAGTTACAACTACCACGACGTGCCGCCGAATTTTAACCCTGATCCACGCACCCGTGTCGCGATTGCACCGTTTCCAAAATACCGCGGCAAAGGAAAATGGGAAAAGCTCTCCAACCAGGAGGAAATGGCCAAGGCCCTTCACGTCATGCTTCCCGACGAACCTTCGGCAAATTATTCCTTTTACAGCTTCTCCTACTATGGAGATGGCGGCCCCGGCGGAATTCCTGCCGCGTGGGATGGCTCGGCAAAAGCCACGGCGGATACCTATCACCGCTATTACGACGTAGGCTTCCGCTCCATCACCTATGAGATGGATTTCAACTTCGGAAAGTACGGGCTGGGCTACTACCTCGCAACAAAGATGCTCTGGAATGCCAACCTGAGCGTGAAGGATCTCGACGCGATCCGCAATCGCTGGCTGCAACGCTCCTTCGGCAGCGCATGGAAAGAGATGAAGGTCTACTACGACTTCCTGCTCCCTGGAAATTATCCCGTGAACAGCCCGAACGCCTGGGCAAAGGCGATCCGTCTGCTGGATGCCGCGGATAAGAAGATCGCGACGGTGGCTGCCAAAGAACCCGCCGCACAAAAGCGCATCGATGATCTCAAGCAGATCTGGTACGTCCACTACCTCTTCGACAGCGGGAAGTATGCGAAAGACGCACCGGAGGTTATGGAGTATCTCTGGAAGGGCCAGATGTCCTACATGGTCGGCATGCAGGGACTGACCGGCAGAGATTACGCAAGAAAGCCCGTTCTTGATATCGTCCCCGCGCAGATCGCTGCCGGCCCCGCACACTACACGCACGCGGAGACGCAAGTGTGGTGGCCGAAGATTCTCGACTACTGGCAGGTCACACCCGTGAAGCTCTTTGCGGCTGCGACACTCGCAAACGGCAAGCCCGCCAAAAACATTGATCTCAACGATCTTGTCACGGTCAATGAATTCCAGATGGAGCCTCTCGACGCCGGCTTTTTCTATAACAGCTCCTACATGCAGAATGGCACCTTCCTCACCACAGCCACGCAGAAAGATGAGCTCATCGGCTTCAAGCTGACATGGCCCTACACGCCCGGAAGTCAGGACTACGATCAAAAGAAAGTCTACTACGGCGCCGAGATCTGGGATGCCACCAAGCACGTCTGGACACCGTGGTTGGACAATACGATGACCAGTCAACAATCCGTCGAGATCAAAAGCGGCACCGCTGCTTATCAGCTTGTCGATGTGCAGGTCAAAGCGCCGAAAGCCGGAGTCTATCGTTTCTGGGTGGGCTTTGGTGGAAATCTCTCCTACCTGTGCAGCCTCGGCATCGATCTGCAAGCCGGCAAGTATACAAAGCGTACGCCCTTCACCTACTTCACGGATTTACAGGGGCTGACCCAGCCTCCCACCTATGTCTACATCCCCAAAGGCACAAAGAGCCTCGACCTCGATGTCTGGGACACCGGTGGCAGTAAATTTGTCACGCTCCACACCGGCCTGCCGTCGACGGGATTGAAGGTATCCCGCGATATCGACGTCGGCAAGATGGGCGTGCATTCGATTGCGCTCCAGCCGGGAGAAGATGGCTCATTTGCCATGTTCCATGGAAATAACTTCAACTTCCCGTTCATCTACTCCGTACCAACGCTGTGGGCAAAATCCCCCGCCGCGTTGCTCGTGCCACGCGCCATTGCGCAAGCGGATGGGTTGACCCCGGTATCGACGACTCCGGCAAATACCACAGGCAAGCAGGCTCGTTAATATCTGCCATACTTTTGCCAATACGATACCGCCTCCTGGAAAGATACCGGAGGCGGCAGGGATAATAGGGCAGGTCAAACAAGCCTCGCTACGATAATCCCCGGGCTGCTTTTCGTTATCAAAGCGGTCTGCAAATTCCTTCGATCTCTAAATCAGGAGACTCCACGCGGCCGGAAACGGGCGATCAAAAACATGATCGCTAATTCCAGCTTTTTTCGTTATATATCAGGATATAGGCCCAGTAAGTGGTATCGTAATAATACCCTGTTATCAGATCATGCGCAGCGGCGGGGCCAGCCCACCAATTGATCGTTCCAGTGGAATCGTAAGGCGCTTTCACCAGCGCTACATGCCCGTCTGCCATTCCCAGATTGAGACCTCCAAAATGGCTTTGCGGTATCCCGCCGGTATTCCATCCCAGTGAAGTAGAGGTAAGATGCGATCCCGACCACCACCCATCTGGCATATAATACATTTCAGCCGTCAGTACCACCCGGGAGGTTGGCGCGGGCGAAGGGACATAACTCCCAAAACTCAGCGCCATATCGTTAACGGCATACCGCCATCCGTAATATCCATTATAGCTTTTGGGCTTGCCGGGGCAGCGGAGTTCATGGGGAAGATACGCGGGGATCAGTTCCGCATTCCAGTTTATACTAGCTCCAGTCTTCGTATCGTATCCACTTGCGAGACCCGACCTGGCAAAGGGCCCATAATCCGAGATCCATGAAAGCGCGGCTTTTGTCATGGTGTGCACATTTGACACACAGCCCGTTTCGTTCGCCTGATCGATCGCTTTTCGATACCCTGGAATAAGCAGCGCCGCAAGCACCAGCATGATGACGATGACCACCAGCAGCTCAATCAGTGTAAATGCTTTGCGGGAACGAGAGGTCAACAAAGAACGCTGTATCCCGTCAATACACGAGACTTCACGTCTTGCATCAAGCACTGGCACCGTGAAAGCTTTATTCGGGAGTTTCATTCGTAAGGTCATTCCACCCAGGGAACCCCCTCTCGGGGTATATATAAAATATAGATAGGTATCTATTCTCGCAAGTTATTTTGCGATAACATCGGCAGTTTTCAGCGGAAACCTTCTGTTTTGGCCCCTATCCACCGCACCTCGCCGTATCGCACCCTAAAATCCAGGATCGGCATTCGAAATATGCCGGATAGGATTTCCTTTTCTATCCACGCGCTTTCGGGGTTGGGCGGCCTATTCGCTTGAGCTTCGAACAGGGGATTTCCGGTACTGATTTGATTCCGAAAAAGAACGAAACCCCCGGCCCTTTAGCCCGGATTTCCGACGAAGGCCCTGTGCAGAAAAGCTTTAGCCTGTTCCTGCATATCAATATTAAATTCATGGCCCGCATCCAGGACAAGACTGCCGAGATTCGATTCTGCGCCCGCTGCTTTCCACGCCTCACGCATTGCGAGATGGGCCTCGGCAATACCGCACGGCTCCATGAGCGTATCTCCCCAGCCGCTGATTCCCAGGAAGGGCTTCGGCGCCGCGCATAAAATAATATCCACCATGTCGAAGCGATTGTAAAAAAGCGGCGGATTCGCGAAATGCCCCATGGAGAACCGAATATTGTAATCCACTATTCCTCGCTGGGTGCTGATCCAGCACGCGCTGACGGCAGCCTTCACGCGATCATCCAGCGCCGCCAGATAGTTCGCGCGGAAAGATCCGAAGGAGAGACCCGCACACCCGATGCGCTCCGTATCCACATCATCCCGCGTGCATAAATAATCTACCGCACGCATATCGTCCGTCGCCGTGACCGCCGCGATGGAGAGCCCCACAGAGCGAAAACCTCTCGACCATTGATCTCCCTGGTCCGTGACAATTTGTATCGAAAGTTCCTCGGAGGCGGGCGTGTCCGCCTTTTTCCGGGCCTCGTCAAAAGCGGCAAAATCCTGGCTCGCTGCCAGTGTCCGTCTCCCGAAACCCAGCGCGTCGATCGAGATGCACAGGAAGCCTGCTTTCGCAAACTCCGCCAGCAGACTCTTGCCCGCGTAGCACGCCTGTCGATACTCGGTCAGGTGTACCGGCTCGCCGGGATATTCCAGGAACTTCTGCTTCCCGTACAGCACATTCGACCCCAGCGAATGCAGTAATATCACTGCCGGATGTTTCTTTTTCCCGTTCTTCGGAATCGTGACAATCGCCCCTGCACGCAGGTTATTCGTCACCGAAATCTCCATGCGTTCCTCGATAAAATCAGCGTGCTCAATCCGTTTTTTTAAGACCGGATTCGACGGCTGGCCGAGCGCCCCGGGCACGATAAGCTGCTCGCGCAGCAGGCCCTGCACCTTCTTTTTCCACGGCCAAAATTCAGGCGTGTTATTGTATAGACGCGACTCCTCCTTCTTCAGCGAATGGTGATGATTCGCCAGCAATTCATCGATCTCGATCCCCAGCGAAGTCCGCCGCGCTCGCCGCTTCTTTAGCCCGGCATGCAGCGCCGCAACGGGGGTCTGAAAAGGCAGATCATCCGTCCGCGGCATATCCGAAGCAGGGGGTGGAGCGTTCAAAGGCATCAAAGTAGATAGGAAACTACGAATATGCGCCTCTTTTGTCAAAAGCGTTTCGACGGATTGCGCGATTAGATCCGCGACGGAAAGAAATCGATAATGGGACAGGCCAGAGGCTGTCCCTCCATTGGTGGAAAATTTGCCGCCGCTTTAGACTACTCCTCGAGTGGAGGGACAGCCTCCGGCCTGTCCCATTATTCAACTACGCCGAGGTTTCCTATCTGACGCCCAAACCTAAATCCCTACCTGATACACCTGACTCCACCGGTCACGGTCGCTTGTATAAATAATCGACTGCCCGTCCGCGCTGAACGTCGGGTGCGGATGCGTCCACTGCGGTCCATAAACAGATGGCGCATCATCCGGATGCGGCGGCGGATCTTTCTCCGGCGTATTCGAGCGAATGATCGAGGTATCGATCCCGGCTCCGACGGCTGGTGTGTCAAACGGCCATTGCGTCCCGCGCAAGGTCGCTCTCGGCTGGCAAAGCACGCGGCGCTCGCCGGTCTTCGGATCGATGAGCAACAGCCCGCGATCCGGGTGATTCGTATCGCACACGATCTGGTCTCCCTTGCGATTTGAGCACGCATGCCAGGCATTGATCTCCGTAATCGTGCGAAACCCCGTCCCGTCAGGCCGAATCGCCCGCAGCGCCTTTGGCCAATGCGGAAAAATAATCTCATCACCCGCGCCAAGCCATGACTCGTGGACAATCCACTCGCCTTCTGCCTGCGGATAAAGCCAGGTATTCTCGCCCGTGCGCCGGTCATGCAGCCAGATGCGCTGCGTCACCGTCCCGGAATACATCAACAAATCCGAATCCTTAGGGCAGAACTGGATATGCCCGACTTCCTTTACCGTCGTCGCGATTTCCACTTTCCCCGTCGCCGTCTCCACAATCGCCAGCGCACAGCGGTCGTCATACCGCAACCCGATCGCAAGCAAACTGCCATCCGTATTCAGGCTACAATTCCCAAGCTTATGCGTATCGAAACTGCACAGCTCGCGGTCCTCGCCGGATTCCGTGGAGATCGCGCGAATCCCATTCCGCGCCGATGCGTAAATCCACGGAGCCGTCCGCGAAGGCGAGGGAGAGAAGGGATTGATATCCACCCGGTCGCTAAGCTGCGTGAGCTCTCCGCTCTCAAGATCAATGCTGAAGAGATTTGGATACCCCGAGCGGTACGAGACAAAAAACCCACGCTTCCCATCCTCGGAAATCGTCGGGTTCGTAAAATAAAAATGGTGATTCATCGCCTCGCCAGCGGTCCACTGGAGGATTTTTGCTCCCGTGGCTTCGTCGGTGAAGCGTTTCCACTCCGCTTGAAATTTCTTTAACATTACGATTTACGCGCCTTGTATTTTTCCCATGCGCGCGCGCCCTGCGTGCCATCGGATTTTCCGTCGTATGCTGCAAAGCCGACACGAAGCACAAACTTTTCGCCCGCCTTGACGGCTACCGGTTCATGACGCATCGGGCCGTAAAGATGAATCCCGTAATCCCGTGCAAACCATGGAATTGGTTTCATCGAAGGATGCGGCATCATCACCACGCCGATATCGCGACCACTCACATTTCCGCTGACTTCAATCCAGTCCGCCAACGAATCAAAAACTTTCTCCGCGCCGATATTCCCTGCGCTGGAGCGGATCTGTCCGCCCCATGGCGTTTCGAGCAAAGGATGCACCCGCATGCCAAGACCGCCTTCTTTCGTCTTCCCTAAATAAAGCGCGCCGTAGATCGCATGCCACGTCGTCGTCACTTCGATGAAATGACACCCCTCCCACGCCTCAAAGCGCGTCTGCCGCTGCTCCTGCAGCACAGCCTGTCCGTCATTCGTCGCCCAGCGCAAATCCTGCGTAATGGTCACGCCGTTTTCATCGACGGATTCCTGCCAGCCTTCCTGCTTCTGGTAATTCTTCGGATAGATCGCGTGATTGATCGCCCAGAAATTATGCCCGTTCACAAAATCCTGCCCGACCATGATCCCCTGATGGTGGCTGTGATCCGGCGGACATTCCTGCAGCACGATGTTCCCCTCCGGTGTGAAGAACGGATACGTGTAGGTCTTCAGTCCCGAAATGGAGATCGCGCCGATGAGGCGGTCTTCGTGACTCGCCCAGAAGCGGCCTGTTTTTTCAACGAGAGAATATTTGGTTTCCATGGTGTAGATTTTTTAAAATTGTTTCACAGATTCGCGCTTGCCCGTCTTTGAGGAGAGGATAAAGGCGTCGATGATCGCCAACGTGCGAAGGTTATCCCGCCCGTCATTGATCACGCGCTCACCGGTGGTGACACCATGATAAAACGCGTCGAAGTTATAAAGTTCAGCAAGGCGCGTGTCATCGCTATCCGTGATGCCAGCGGAAACAAAGGGCTCCGCGAGCGACGCCACTTGTAGTTCCTTTTGAAAACTTCCCGCGGAATAAGCGCGCACCGCCGCTTCATCAAACTCGATACGAATTTCATTTGTGAACGTGCGCGACTCAAACGCCCCGAGGTATTGACAATATACTCCACCCTCAAACTCAATCTGCCCGAAACACGCCGTCGGTCCATTATACGCACTCCACTTCGGACGCACCTGGTGCGCGTAGACCGAAACCGCGGGACGATCCAGAATCGAGAGCAGGCTGTTGAACGAATGCACGCCCTGCTCCCAGATGAAGGGATTGTCGGACTTGAATGCTCCCATATTCGGACGGCAGCGGTGAATCGTGAAATCCACATATACCACTTCGCCGTATTTCTTTTCCTTTACCCATTCTTTCATCACACGTTCGGTGCGAAGGTACTGCCCCTGCTGGTCGACGAGCAGACAAAGTTTCTTTTTCTCCGCGAGCAGCACAAGTTGCTCCGCTTCCGCAAAATCATACGTCATCGGCTTCGCGACGAAAACATGCAGCCCGCCTTCCAGCGCCTCGCGGATCTGCTGGCCGTGAAATTGCGCGGGCGAGGCAATGAACGCGACATCCGCTTCCGTTTGCGCGATGGCTTCCTTCAGCGAGCCGTAGCTCGGAATATTCTTCATCCCGCGTCGCTCTGCCTCCGCGCTCGCCACCTCGGCAGTTTTATCGACAAGAGCCGCAACCACGAACCGCTTCGGATCGTCGTTAACGAGATTAATCATGAGCTCGCCACGATTGACGGCTCCGACCATGATACAGCGCAAAGGATTCATGGTTCGCAGCATAAGCTGGAAGACCCCCTTTTGTCTTTACGTGTTTCGGGGATTTCTTTATGGAAAACGCTGATCCGCTTCTACCCCTGCTTCCTCCAGCTTCCGGGCGGCATACCCGAATACTTATGGAAAACATGGGAGAATTCATGTTCGTTGCAAAACCCGCATTCCGCCGCGATTTCCGCCAGTGTCAACTCCGTGGAAAGCAAGAGTTCCTGCGCTTTTCGGATACGCAGCCGGATGATTTCCGTCTTCGGGCTACACCCGAATACTGTGCGATACCGCTCGCGGAAATGCGATTCGGACATCGCCGCCTGCTTCGCGAGGGCTCGAATCCGCAGCGGTTCGCGAAAGCGGCCGAGAATGACCTTCCGCACATCATGCACCCTCTTGTCGCCGGGTGAGGGGACGGGCCTCGACGCCGCACGCACCAGCACCGTCAGCCACGCCTGCGCAAAACCCTCAAGTGCGGTTTGCGCAAACTTGTCATCGCGGAATTCCTCCTGCTGGCACCGCCAGTGCAGATCCTCCAGCGCGCTCATGTCCTGCGTGTGCAAAAAAATGACGCGGGGCTTGCCCTTCGACATCAGCAACGAGGTCCACTTCGCCGTGAGATACGGAAACGTGATCACCAGCATTTCCACCGGCTCCGTCTGTCCAAAAAAACGATGCTGCAACTGCGGCGGCAGCACGATCGCGGACAAAGCCGCTACCTCAAACTGTGCCTTATGCGTTTCCGTGCAGAATGACCCGCGCAACGCCACCACGACCTTTACCGCATCCTGCGTGTGAAACGCCGTCGGAAATTCATGCCACGGACGTACCCCGCGATTAATGTAAAAAGGGTGGACGGCTCCCACTGCCGCTCCGCCATCCTTTTTCTTTTTCATGGAAGCTTACTTCGCCGCACTGCGCCAGCGGCGGAAGTCCGGCAGATCCGCATACTTCAAAATCCCCGGCATCAGCAGCACCCGATAGCCGTGCGGATCATAGTAGCGTGTCCGCACCCAGTCCGCGTAGCCGGG